>NZ_JBEXSR010000041.1:0-89673 GCF_040613735.1 Streptomyces sp. NPDC006235 | reverse complement strand
GGCAGCTTCTTCCACAGCACGATGACGGCGATGGTGCCGGCGCCGATCGCGAGCGAGGTCATGGCCTCGGTGCTGCCCAGCGCGTCGGTGAACGCTCCCGGCAGCCCCGCGATCTTGCCGATGCCGGACTCCGGTGCCTTCAGGCCCGCCGCCGCGTAGATCTGCCCGGCGATGATCACCAGGCCGATGCCGCAGAGCATGCCCTCGACCACGGAGACGGAAATCGCCCGGAACCAGCGGCCTATCCCGAAGAATCCCATCGCGAGCTGGAGCAGACCGGCCATCAGCACGATCACGCCGAGTGCGGCCACACCGAACTCGCTGACGGCCTCGAAGACCAGCACGGTCATACCCGCGGCGGGCCCGGACACCTGGAGGCTGCTGCCGGGCAGCAACCCGGTGACGAGACCGCCCACGATGCCGGTGATCAGACCGAGTTCGGCCGGGACGCCGGAGGCGACCGCCACGCCGATGCACAGCGGCACGGCGACGAGGAAGACGACGATGGAGGCGAGGAAGTCCTGCCTCAGGTAAGGGAACTTCGTCATGGTGTCCCTCACAGCGTCTCGAAGGTGTCGGTCTCCGCGCGGTGTTGCCACACGGTTCCGGTGTGCACTTCGTAGAACCATGCGTGCAGACCGATGCGGTCCTGCGCCAGCCGGCGCTCGATGCACGGGTACGACCGCAGTCGCAGCACCTGGGCGAGGACGTGGTTCTGCACGGCTTCGGCGACCGTCGGGTCGGCCGGGTCCTCGCACTTGGGCTGTTCGGCGGCGTGCGCGAGCCAGTCGCGCACCGCCGGTACGGCGGCGAGGTCGTCGCCCCGGACCACCGCGCCCACGGCACCGCAGTGCGAGTGGCCGCAGACCACGATGTCCTTGACGCCGAGCACTTCCACGGCGTACTCGATGGTGGCCGCCTCGGACGTGGGGTGCTCCAAGGCGTACGGGGGGACGATGTTGCCCGCGGTGCGCAGCTCGAAGAGCTCGCCGGGCCGGGCGCCCGTGATCAGGGCCGGTACGACCCTGGAGTCGGAGCAGGTGATGAACAGGACGTCGGGGGACTGGCCCTCGGCGAGGCGGGCGAACTCCTCAGGGCGCTGTCCGAACATGCGGGCGTTGTCGATGAGGGGTTGCATCAGAGTGGTGACTCCTCCTGGCGCGCAGTGGGGGCGCGTCGGACGGGCATGACAGAGGTGGGGGGGGAACTGCTCTGTTCCTCAGCAGCGGAAGACTTGAAGTGCTGCCGGAGTGTGCGACGTCGAGGATCTCGACGTGCGTTCGTACGCGGCTCCGGGTGTGACCCGGTCCGGTGCTGTCGGCGGGATGTGCCTGAGCAGGTGCCGATCGGGCGCCGAGGGCGCCGAGTCGGTGCTGTGCAACCGGTCGCGGGTCCGCAGGGGGCCGGTCGGGCCCCCGTGGTGTCCGGCGCGGCAGGTCGCGATCTCGTCGCGCAGAGCCTTCCCGGAGAACTTGGTTCCAGGGCGCGAAGACTTGCCGGAAGGTTCAGTTCCGGGCTGAGCCTTGGCCTCGACTTCACTGGGCGTGTGCGCGGATGCGAAGGATGCCGTCGGTGCGAAGAACTGGAGGGCGAGCAGGACGGCGGCGAGGAGCGAAACCACGGTCCGTGCCGTCGTACCTCGGTGCATGCGCCCCCCTTCAGTTGATTCGCACGTCTAGCACTGACCAACACTTGGTCAATGACTGGTCAAGAAACACGTTAACCCTGCAAGGTCGTTTGCAGGGTTAACTTAACGTTTCAAGCTGAAGAGAGCCTGAAAACCGTAGGGGGACTGGCTTGAACTGCCCCTTGCCTCACGGTGGTTCGGCGCGATATAGGGGTTGTGGTTACCGGGCGTTCGCCAGCTTGCCCGCGTCGCGGGCCAGGGCGGTGAGCCGGGAGATGGCCCGGAAGTACTTCTTGCGGTAGCCGCCGTTCAGCATCTCCTCGCTGAAGAGCTGGTCGAAGGGCACGCCCGAGGCCAGCACGGGCACTTCACGGTCGTAGAGCCGGTCCGCCAGGACGACGAGCCGGAGCGCCGTCGACTGGTCGGGAACCGGCCGTACACCGGTGAGGCAGACGGCCTTGATTCCGTCGGTCAGGGCGCCGTACCGGCTGGGGTGGACGCGGGACAGGTGTTCCAGGAGGGGCGAGAATGCGTCGAGGGACGCGCCCTCGGTGGCGTGCGCCGCCTTGGTCACCTGTTCGTCGGAGTACGGGGGCGGCGCCTCGGGCAGGCCGCGGTGGCGGTAGTCCTCGCCGTCGATGCGCAGGGCGCGGAAGTGGGCCGACAGGCCCTGGATCTCGCGCAGGAAGTCAGCCGCGGCGAAACGGCCCTCGCCGAGCTTGCCGGGCAGCGTGTTGGAGGTGGCGGCGAGCGCGACGCCCGCGTCGACGAGCTTGCCGAGCAGCGTGGAGACCAGGACGGTGTCACCGGGGTCGTCGAGTTCGAACTCGTCGATGCACAGCAGGCGGTGGCCGGACAGGGTCCGGACGGTCTGCTGGAACCCGAGGGCGCCGACCAGGTTGGTCAGCTCCACGAAGGTGCCGAACGCCTTGAGCGCGGGCTCGGCCGGGGTGGCGTGCCAGAGGGACGCCAGCAGGTGGGTCTTGCCGACGCCGTAACCGCCGTCGAGGTAGACGCCGCGCGGGCCGGCCGGGGCCTTCTTCGGCGCCCTGCCGAACCCGAACAGCCGCCGCTTGCCGGAATCGCCCGCTCCTTGGCCGAGACCCGCCGCGAAGCCCTCCAGGACCCGGACGGCCTCCGTCTGACTGGGCTGGTTCGGGTCCGGGATGTACGTGCTGAACCGCACGGAGTCGAACCGCGGCGGCGGCACCATCTCGGCGACCAGCCGATCCGCGGGCACGTGCGGCTCACGGGCGCACAGCGAGAGCGGGGCCGCGTCGGTCACGGGGCCGGTTCCGGAGGGGGCAGGGGAGGAGGACACGGTTCACCATGCTACGGGGCGTGGAACACTGCACGGCATGCGACGTCTGTTCCCTGTGACCGATGAAACAGCAGCTCCGGACTCGGGCGCCGGGCCGGGGGAAGAGGATCGCGGCGGGGCCGGACGGGAGTGGAGTCTGGCCGAGCTGGCCGCCGCGTACGCCTATCCCGCGGCGGGGCCCGGCGGGCCGCTGCCGTGGCTGCGCGCCAACATGGTGTCCACGCTGGACGGGGCCGCCCAGCACGACGGCCGTTCGCAGCCCATCTCCAGCAAGACCGACATGCGGATCTTCGGCACCCTGCGGGCGCTGGCGGACGTCGTGGTCGTCGGCGCGCAGACGGTGCGCCAGGAGGGCTACCGGCCGGCACGCGCGCGTGAGGAGTTCGCGGAGCGGCGGGCGGCGGCCGGGCAGGGTCCCGCACCCGCGATCGCGGTGGTCTCCGCCAGCCTGGACCTCGACTTCTCACTGCCCCTGTTCACCTCGCCCCTGGTGCCCACCCTGATCCTCACGGGGGCCTCGGCCGCCCCGGACCGGGTCGCCGCCGCCGAGAAGGCGGGCGCCCGGGTGGTCACCGCCGGCGACGGCATCGGCGTGGACCCGGCCCGGGCCGTCCGGGCTCTCGCCGCCCTCGGCTACACCCGGCTGCTGACCGAGGGCGGCCCGCGGCTGCTCGGGCAGCTGGTGGCGGCCGGTGTGCTCGACGAGCTGTGCCTGACCGTCTCGCCGCTGCTCACCGCGGGCGACGCGCAGCGCATCGCCGGAGGGCCCGCCGTCACGGTGCCGCAGCGCTTCAGGCTGGTGTCGATGCTGGAGGAGGACGGCTTCCTGTACACGCGGTACGGGCGGTCCTGAGGTACTGAACCGCGCGCCACGGGGTACAGGTCTCGGCGTCCGGGATACCGAACCGGTCGGTAGGTCCGGAATCGGTGCGCTGAGAGTCGTCGGTCCGGTAATCGGCGGAATGTGCCGTTCCGTTTGGTTTCCGGAGGGCACACTGGATCCGGCAGTGCCCGTGCGACCACGGGGCAGGATGGTTTCCGCAGGGCCGGGGCGGCCCACGGAGGAGTGGGGCCGCGGGCCCCCGGGAGCAGAAGGGGCGCCTGGTGTTCACAAGCGTATTGATGATCGAGAAGGCCCTGACGTCCGCCGACGTGGAGTTCGTCACGACGTTGCACGGGGAGGAGCCGGTCTCCTTCCAGGTGCTGCTCCAGCCGCGCGGCGAGCAGGCGGACCGGCTGCTGCGGGCCATCGACGACGTCGCGCTCGGCGAGCTCGACGAGGCCGTCCGCGAGGGGGAGACGCCTGAGGGCGAGGAGGCGTTGAGTGTCGGGCAGCGGGCGCTGGAGGTCTCGCTCGCGGCGCTGCGGGCCTCCGGGAGCGAGGCCGAGGGGCGGCTGATCGAGGATCATCCGCTGGACGCGCTGAAGTCGCTGGTGGAGGAGGTCGGCGCGGACGAGGTCATCGTGCTGACCGACCCCCATTACGTGGAGGAGTTCTTCCACCGGGACTGGGCCTCCCGGGCACGGCACAAGGTCGGTGTGCCGGTGCTGAAGCTGTTCTCGCACAGCAAGGCGTAGCGGACACCCCCTGCCTGGCACGGTGCCGCGGCCTCCTGAAATAGGCTGTGGGCGCTAACCGTCCTTGAACGCTCTTGGAGATCCGCATGGCACCCGGCCTTCCCACCGCCATGGACCGACCGCACTTCATCGGCATCGGCGGGGCCGGAATGTCGGGGATCGCGAAGATCCTCGCGCAGCGCGGGGCCGTCGTGGCGGGCAGTGACGCCAGGGAGTCGGCGACCGCCGAGGCGCTGCGGGCGCTGGGGGTGACGGTGCGCATCGGGCACGCCGCCGAGCACCTGGCCGACGACGCCAGCTGTGTGGTCGTGTCCTCGGCGATCCGGCAGGACAACCCCGAGCTGACCCGCGCCGCCGAGCTCGGCATCCCCGTCGTGCACCGCTCCGACGCGCTCGCCGCCCTGATGGAGGGCCTGCGCCCGATCGCGGTCGCCGGCACGCACGGCAAGACGACCACGACCTCCATGCTGGCCGTGTCGCTGAGCGAGCTGGGCCTGAAGCCGTCGTACGCGATCGGCGGGGACCTGGACGCGCCCGGCTCCAACGCGCTGCACGGCGAGGGCGAGATCTTCGTCGCCGAGGCGGACGAGTCGGACCGCAGCTTCCACAAGTACGCACCCGAGGTCGCCATCGTCCTCAACGTCGAGCTCGACCACCACGCCAACTACGCGTCGATGGACGAGATCTACGAGTCGTTCGAGACGTTCGTGGACCGTGTCACCGAGGGCGGCACGCTGGTGATCGCGGCCGATCACGAGGGCGCGCGGGAGCTGACGCGCCGGGTCGCGGGTCGCGGCGTGCGGGTGGTGACGTACGGCGAGTCCGAGGACGCCGGCGTGCGCATCCTGTCGGTCGTGCCGCAGGGCCTGAAGAGCGAGGTCACCGTGGTGCTGGAGGGCAAGGAGCTGACCTTCGCGGTCTCCGTGCCCGGCCGCCACTACGCGCACAACGCGGTGGCCGCGCTCGCGGCGGGCGTGGCGCTCGGCGTCCCCGCCGAGGAGCTGGCCCCGGCGCTGGCGGCCTACACGGGCGTGAAGCGGCGGCTCCAGCTCAAGGGCGAGGCCGCGGGCGTGCAGGTCATCGACTCCTACGCGCACCACCCCACCGAGATGACCGCCGACCTGGAGGCCATGCGCGGGGCGGCGGGCGACGCCCGGATCCTGGTCGTCTTCCAGCCGCACCTCTTCTCGCGGACCCAGGAGCTGGGCAAGGAGATGGGCCAGTCTTTGGCCCTGGCGGACGCCTCGGTCGTGCTGGACATCTACCCGGCCCGTGAGGACCCGATCCCCGGCGTGACCAGCGAGCTGATCATCGAGGCGGCCCGGGCGGCGGGCGCGGACGTGACGCCGGTGCACGACAAGGCGGACGTCCCCGCCGTGGTCGCGGGAATGGCGAGGCCGGGGGATCTCGTTCTCACCATGGGAGCGGGCGACGTCACCGACCTCGGCCCGCACATCCTGGACCGTCTGTCGAACTGAGGGGCTGGAGGCTCATGCCGTACGACGTCGAGAAGCCGGACGAGCAGTGGCGCGCGGAGCTGACCCCGGGCGAGTACGCGGTCCTGCGCCAGGCGGCCACGGAGCCCGCCTTCACCGGTGAGTACACCGACACCAAGACCCGGGGGGTCTACTCCTGCCGCGCCTGCGGGGCGGAGCTGTTCACCTCCGACACGAAGTTCGAGTCCCACTGCGGCTGGCCGTCCTTCTTCGACCCGAAGGACACCGACGCGGTGGAACTGATCGAGGACCGTACCCACGGCATGGTCCGCACGGAGGTGCGCTGCGCCCGCTGCGGCTCCCACCTCGGGCACGTCTTCGAGGGTGAGGGCTATCCGACACCCACCGACCAGCGGTACTGCATCAACAGCATCGCGCTGCGGCTGACCCCCGTCGACAGCTGAGGCGGGCCCGCGGTCACCGGATCCGGCACTCCTTCACCGTGAGGGGTCTCGTGTCCCCCGCGGTGCGGCTGCACAGCACGCGGGTGTCGGCGGTGCCGTCGGGCGCGCGGCGGACCCGCTTGAGGACGATGCTGTGGCCGGTGCGGTCGCCGTACAGCGGGGCCCCGGTGAAGTCGATGGTGCCGGTGGCCATGCCCCCGATCTTGACGTTGCGCAGGTTCACCCAGGTCGAGGCGCGGCTCTGCGGTCGGTCGTCGCGGGTGGCCGCCCAGTACAGGGCGCGGGTCGCGTCGTGGGCCAGGGCGGTCTGGCCGCTGGCCAGGGCCGGGCTGTCGTAGCGCACGCGCCGGTCCTGCAGACCGGGCAGGTACGCGGCGGCCGAGAGGTAGAAGGTCGTCTTGGTGGCGGCCGACTCCAGCTCGGCCAGGGCCGCGTGGTACAGCGTGACCTTCGGCGCGACGGACTGCCCGCCGGCGGTGAAGTCGGCCTTGGACAGGTCGTCGCCCGTGAGGATGGACAGGGGCTTTCCGGCGCAGCCCGGCTCGGTGCCCAGCTGGATCATCAGGGGATCGATGTCCTCCACCCGGCCCGCGAAGTAGATCACGGACGGGACCCGGCCGCCCCGGCAGATCTCCTGGGCGTGCGAGCGGAGTTCGGGCTTGCCGCCGCTGAGGACGTAGCGGCGCGGCTCGAGCCGGGCGAAGCCCTGCCGGCGCAGCATCTCCTGGCCGTAGCGGGCCTGTTCGTCGGTGTACAGGTCGTCGGTCTTCGCCGTGTCACGGGCGAGGACGAGGCCGTACTGCCGTCTGTCCGGTCTGCGCAACTGGGCCGCGATCAGTCCGAGTTGCTCGATCTGCCACTCGTCGGTGGCGGCCAGGCTGAACCAGTTGGCGAACTCGCGGGGGAGATACGTGGCGGAGTTGGTGCCGGAGACGATCGGCAGGCCGGCCTCCAGCAGGGTGCGCGTCGTCGCCCTGCTCGACTCCAGGTCGCGGCCGGTGCCGACGACCCCCACCACGGTCGGGTCGTCGGCGGCGTACGCGGCGATGGCCTCGGCCATCTCCTTCTGGTGGCCCAGGTCCACGCCGCCGTTGGCGACCAGGACGCGCAGCTTCACACTGGAGTTCTTGTTGATCACGGCCTGTGCCAGATGGACACCCGCCAGCTCCTCGGCGCCCTTCACGAACGAGGAGCCGGCCGGGTCGGCGCTCAGCGGCCCGGCGTAGACGACGGTGACGTACTTGCCGGAGTGGCGTGCCAGGACGTCCGCGTTCTGCCCGGCGATGCGGTCCTCCAGTGCGTCCACGGTCCAGGGCGTCTCGTCGTCGGCGGTCAGGGTCGTGATCTCGTCGGAGGGCTTGGGGGCGGGCAGCCAGTCGGCGAAGCGGACGCCGCCCGTCGCTATGCCTATGCACTCGGTGTCGCCGCCGGGTGTCCGTTCGAGCCGGGTGTCCCGGTTGGCGGTCAGTACGGATGCCGAGCAGTACCGGTCCTGGAGGGAGTCGGCGCGCATGACGGTGCCGGCGGCCAGCAGGGCGGTCACCAGGATCAGGGTGTGCAGGGCCCACACCAGGCGGGCGAGCGTCGGCCGGGTGGCGGCCCGCAGATGGCGGTGGCGTTCCTCGACGGGACCGAGCTGGTCGTGCGGCAGCGGGATCTTCATCACCCAGGGCAGGACGGACCGCTCACGGCTGGGCGACTGCTCGGCGCGCAGGTCGCGTGCCCACTCCCGGTACCAGGTGCGCAGCCGCTCACCGAACCGGGGCGGTGCGGGTTCGGGGTCGGGCGCCGTCCGGACCACGCCGCGCTCCAGGCGTGGCACGTCGTGGGAACGGACCGCGGCGACCACCAGCAGCGGATCGAGCTCGCTGCGCCGGCTGCGGACGTCGCTGATCGCCCGGATCAGTTCGATGCCGCCGTTGCGGTCGTCCGCGTGCGGCAGGAACAGCACGGGCGGGCGCGGCCGTTTGAAGCCGCGCAGGTCCCAGCTCCAGCGGCGGTGGTTGTCCCGCAGATCCTCCCGCAGCGCCAGCACGCACAGCTGGAGGTGGAAGTCGCCGCCCGCCGTGAGCGCCTCGGCCACGTCGTAGGCCCGGGCCGCGATCGCCTTCCAGGAGCGCACCGGCCGCAGCAGCGACACCTCGGTCGGATCGTCCTGGTCCGCCGCCCTGAGGAAGGTCGTCGTCATGAACCAGCGGCTCTCCCGGCGCAGCCACAGGAAGATCGGCGCCCGCCCGGGCAGGACGTAGTTGAGGACGGTCAGCAGCAGCAGGAAGGCGAGTCCGGCCGCCACCGCCACGAACCAGTCGCTGCGGGCGAGGAGCGCGGCGAGCACGGTCACGAGGCTCGCGGGCAGGATGTGCGCCATGTCGAACAGCGGCAGGCCCGAGCGCCACCGCGCGGTGCCCTTCGGGCGCCAGCGCTGCCGGGCCAGCTGGTCGAGCAGCCTCTGCCGCTGGTCCTGCCCGGCCTCGGGGCTGCCCGGGGCGGGCGCCGGCCAGGTGTCGCCGAGCGCCGCGACCGCGTCGTCGATGGCGTGCACCAGCCGCAGCCGCGGGAACGCGTAGCGCCGGTAGACCGCCTTCGGGCCGCCCCACTTCTTCGGGTCGCTCAGCGCCCGCACCATGGCCGCGGCCCGGCGCACCTCCGTCGCGCCCTCGTAGAGGTCCTGCGCCACCGCGCAGCGCGTGCCGTGTGCCTCCTGGCCCGTGTACAGCTGCCGGACCAGCCCGGTCACGGCGTCGTCGTCCGTGCTGTCCTGCGCGTGCACGACGAACACCGGCATCGGTGGCTCGGCGCTCGTGCGGAAGTCCTGGATGAGGATTTCGAGCTGATCCTGGAGGTGGACCGCGGCGCCGGTCTCCGGCATGCCGTCATGTCCCCCAGGGCAGTCCGGCGGCGTGCGATCAGCGTTCACCATGGGCAACCCCCGTTCACCTTCGGTGACTTACGAGGCTAGCCGCTGCGAGTGGGGTGCGAGTGGGTGACGGACGAACTTCAGGAACGTTTCGGCTGGTCTGCTCGGCAAGAGGTCTTGAAGGGACGGTCTTGAAGGGACGGTCTTGAAGGGACGGTCTTGAATGAGTGAACCATCGGCCGGTTGACTTTTGGCTGGGCCAGCCACAGGATTCCCGGGGTGACCCACTCCGCGCCCCTGCCTCCCGGTCTCGACGGGGCCGCCCACCGCTGCCTCGTCGCCGGTTTCGCCGGCACCACGACCGTGCCCGACACCCTCAAGCGGCTCATCGACCAGGGCCTCGGCGGGGTCATCCTCTTCACGCGGAACGTGCGCGACGCCCAGCAGGTGCGCCGGCTCACCGACGCCTTGCGGGCCCTGCGGCCCGACCTCATTGTGGGCATCGACAACGAGGGCGGCGGCATCGGTCACCTGGTCGCCGCGGGCGCGCCGGACGTGCCCGGCTCCTACGCTCTCGGCGTCGCCGACGACCCGGCGCTCACCGCCCGCTGCGCCGACGCGCTCGCCGGGCATCTGGTCACGCTCGGCATCACCGCCTCCTACGCCCCCGTGGCCGACCTCCAGCACCATCCGCGCAACCCGATCGTGCGCACCCGCTCCTTCGGTGCCGAGCCCGCGCTCGCCGCCCGGCATCTGCGGGCCTGGATCACCGCCACCGAGCGGCGGGGCGTCGCCTCCTGCGCCAAGCACTTCCCCGGCCACGGCGGCACCGAGACCGACAGCCACCACGGCATCGCCGTCGACCCGCGGTCGTACGACGAACTGCGCGCCGACCTCGAACCGTTCCGCGCGGCCGTCGACGCCGGCGTGCCGATGCTGATGAGCGCGCATGTCGTCTTCCCGGCGCTGGACCCCGAGCGGCCCGCCACCCTGAGCCGCCGCATCCTGGGCGACCTGCTCCGCCACGAGCTCGACTTCGACGGAGTGCTGGTCAGCGACGCGCTGGAGATGAAGGCCATAGCCGACCGCTACGGCGAGGCCGCCGGGGCGCGGATCGCCCTCGCGGCGGGTGCCGACCAGGTCATCGTGGCCGTACCGGAGCTGGAGGTCACCCTGGCCTGCCGGGACGCGGTGCGCGGCGCGCTGCGATCCGGTGCGCTGGCCGAGGAGCGGCTGTGGGAGGCGGCCGGGCGGGTGCGGCGGCTGGCCGCACGGTACGCGGTGACGGACGGGGCGGTCGGGGGCTGGGACGCGGGGGCCGGGCTGGAGGCCGCCCGCCGGGCCGTCCGCGGCGGTCCGGTGCCGGCCGGCGTGCGGGGCGCCCACGTCGTCGACCTGTACCCGCCGCCGCACCCCGCGCTCAACTGGGGCGGGGAGAACCTGCTGACGGAGGTGCGCGCCGTCGACCCCACGGCCACGGGGACGGCGGTCACCGGGCAACCGGCGGATCCGGCCGCCCTGGTGGCGGGCATCCTCGGCGCGTCCGGTGACGCGCCGCTGGTCGTCGCCACCTGCGACGCCGGGCTGCACCCCTGGCAGGAACGGCTGCGGGCCGCCCTGCTGGCCCGGCGGCCCGATGCCGTACGGGTCGACACCGGGCTGCCGGACGGGGGAGCGCTGTGCTCCTACGGGCGGGGGCGGGTGAATCTGCGGGCGGTCGCGGAGGTACTGGCGGGCGGCTGAGCCCCTCCGGCCTACGGCACTTGTACGACCTCCTTGATGCCGCGTGCCGTCAGGTGGGCGGTGTCGTCCGCCCGGGACGCCAGGACCACCGCCGGGCGGACGCCCTCGGCGCGCAGGGCCATCCACGCGTCGAAGTACGCGCCTCCCGGGCCGGACACGGAACGCGTGGACGGTGTGCAGTCGAGGATGAGGGCGGTGTCGCGGGGGCGGGCCGGGTGGTGCCCCGCGCGGACCTCCGCGACCGTCTCCGCGAGGGCGGTCGCGATCGGCTTGGCGCTGCCCCGCGCGTCGAACAGGCCCAGGGTGTACTCCAGTTCCGGGTAGTCGGCCAGGGCGCGGTCCACGTCGTGGGAGCACCACCACGTCACGCCCCACAGGCCCTCGCACCCGGCCGCGTTCCGTACCGTCGCCCGGGCGAACTCGGGCGCGTCGGCCGCCGGGATGTGCGGTTCGGGGGCGCCCGTCTCCTGGACCCAGACCGGGCGGGCCGGGTCCTCGGCGTAGGCCTTGGCGAGTTCCGTGCCGTACTCGGCGAGGTGCAGCACCTGCGGGGAGCGGGGGCCGTAGCGGCGGGCGCAGTCGCCGGAGAACACCCAGGGGTGGACGGTGGTGACGTCGCCCTTGCGGGCCGAGGCCTCAGGGGTGAAGGGGTGGTCGTCGCCGTACCAGGCGGCGTCGTAGGCCGAGTGGGTCGCGAGCCGGCCCGGGGGCAGGTGCTCGCGCGTGGCGGCCAGCAGGGTGTCGAGGTAGTGGTCCACCTCGTCCGGGGTCACCGGGTTGTGCTCGACCAGGTTGTTGAGCTCGTTGCCGAGCTGGAGACCGATGAGGTTGGGGCGGCCGGCGAGGGCGCGGCCGAGGGTCCGCATGAGTTCGGCCTGGGCGGCGACGGCCTCCGGGTCGGTGAAGACGTTGCGGTGGTGCCAGCTGCGGGTCCACTCCGGGTAGAAGTCGAAGCTGGACAGATGGCCCTGCACGCCGTCCACGAGGACGTCGAGACCGGCCTCGGCGGCCAGGTCGACCAGGTGCGCCAGCTGGTCGACGGCGGCGGTGCGGATGAGGGTGCGGTTGGGCTGGAGGAGCGGCCAGAGGTGGAAGACCCGGACGTGGTCGAGGCCGAGCGCGGCGATCTGGTCCAGGTCCTCGCGGGCGTGCTTCGGATCGAAGTCGTGCCAGGAGTGGAACCAGCCGCGGCGGGGCGTGTAGTTGACGCCGAAGCGGAGCGTGGCGATGGGGTCCTCCTCGGGTCGAGGCGTGCCTGGTGCTTGCCCTGGGTGAATGCATCAATCACCATAGTCGGCAATGGGTAATGAATTGAACCAGGAGCGCCAAGGCGTCCAGGCCCTGGTGATCGGTATCGACGCGGGCGGCACGCGGACCCGGGCGGTCCTGGCGGCGGCGGACGACGGGCGTCCGGTGGGCGAGGGCGCCGCCGGGCCGGGCAACGCGCTGACCGTGCCCTTGCCGCAGCTCACCGAGCACCTCGTCGAGGCCGTCGGGCGGGCCGTGCCGGAGCCGGTCCGGGACCGGGTCGTGGCCGTGGCCGGCGGTTTCGCGGGCGCGACCGGCGCCGCCGCCGACGAGCCGGGGCGGCGCAACGCCTTGGCCGCCCTCACCGCCGCCCTGCACCGGCTGGGCATCGACGCCGGCCCGCCGGTCGTCGGCAGCGACATCGAAGCGGCCTTCGCCTCCGCCCCGGGCGCCCCGTCCGACGGACTCGCCCTGGTGGCCGGCACGGGCGCGGTCGCCCTGCGCGTCACCGACCGCCGTGCCACCACCACGGTGGACGGCGACGGCTGGCTCCTCGGCGACGACGGCAGCGGCTTCTGGATCGGCCGCGCGGCGGTACGGGCCGCGTTGCGCATGGCCGACGGCAGGGGCGCGCCGACCGTACTGGCGGAGGCGGTGGGGCGGGAACTCGGGCTGTCGGGCGACGTCCTGCCCGGCGGTGGCGCGGCCGGCGGCGCGGTGCGGAGACTGTCCCCGGACGTGGTTCCGGGCGCCGCGGAGGGCATGTCCCGTGACGGGCGGCAGGAGGGGGTACCGCCGGTGACGGGGCCGCGCGCTGCGGGTGGGCGGTTGGCGGGCTCCGGGCGATCTGAAGAGGCCGGGGACATGGGTGGGCGGTCGGCGGGGCCGGGGCAGCCCGGTATGGCCGGGGCTGTGGAGGGTGGGTCGGCAGGTCCGGAGGAGACGGGTCTGGCTGGGGATGCGATCGGTGCGACCGGACCTGCGGAGGGCGCGCCGGGTGACGGGCGGAACGAGGCAGCGCCGCCGGGCCCCGGGCCGAGCGCCGCGGGTGGGCGGTCGGCAGATCCGGGGTGGTCCGGAGGGGCTGGGGTTGTAGGTGAAGGACCGGCGGGCCGGGCGCAGAGCGGTGTGGTTGGCGGCGCGGCTGGAGAGCCGGTGGGGCCGGGGCAGGCCGGTGTTGCGGGGGGCCAAGGGCAGGCCGGTGTTGCCGGTGGCGCGGGACAGGCCGGAGTGGGCCGGGGTACCGCGCAGTCCGGCGGGGCGAGGGGTCCGGGGCAGGTTGGTGTTGCCGGTGGCGCCGGACAGGCCGGCGTGGCTGGGGGCACAGGAAAAGCCGGAGTGGCCGGGGGCGCGGGACAGGCCGGAGTGGGCCGGGGTACCGCGCAGTCCGGCGGGGCGAGGGGTCCGGGGCAGGTTGGTGTCGCCGGTGGCGCCGGACAGGCTGGAGTGGCTGGGGGCGCGGGACAGGCTGGAGTGGCTGGGGGTGCTGGACAGGCCGGAGTGGCTGGGGGCACAGGACAAGCCGGAGTGGGCCGGGGTACCGCGCAGTCCGGCGTGGCCACAGGCCCGGGGCAGGTCGGTGTTGCCGGGGCCCTGCCCGGTGTGGCTGGGGCTCCGGTCGTGCAGCGGTGGCCCCTTCCGCCCCACGACCACATCCCCTGGTCCCGCCCCCACCGCGAGGCCTACCGCAGGCACCTGCTCCCCGCCGTCATGGCCGAGGCGCCCATCCGTCTGGCGCGGCTCGCGCCGCTGGTCGTCGCGGCGGCGCGGGACGTCGGGGATCCGGTCGCCCTCGCGATTCTCGACGAGGCGGCGGATCAACTCACCGAGAGCGTGCGCGCGTTGGAGCCCAAAGCCGGGGAGCGGGTGGTCGCCACCGGTGGGCTGCTCGGGCCCGACGGGCCCCTCACCGACCGCCTCGAAGCCCGCCTCCGTGCCCTCGGCCTGTCCCTCGACTGGGTCCCCGACGGCTGCCGGGGCGCCGTCGCCCTGGCCCGCCTCGCCCGCGGCGGCCGTACGTGACCGCCACCCGGCAGGGCACGCCCCTGTACCGCGACCCCGCCGCCCCGGTCGACGCCCGCGTCCGTGACCTGCTCTCCCGTATGACCCTGCGCGAGAAGGCCGGCCAGCTCAACCAGCGGATGTACGGCTGGGACGCCTACCGCCGCACCGCCGACGGCGGCTTCGAACTCACCGACGCCCTGTACGCCGAGACCGAGCGCTTCGCCGGACTCGGCGCGCTGTACGGGCTGCTGCGCGCCGACGCCTGGTCCGGGGTCGACCACACCACCGGGTCCGGTGCGCCGGACGGCGCCGAACTGGCCCACCTCGTCCAGCGCCACGTCGTCGAGCGCAGCCGGCTCGGCATCCCGGCCCTGTTCGTCGAGGAGGTGCCGCACGGGCACATGGCCCTCGACGGCACGGTCCTGCCCGTCAACCTGGCCGTCGGCGCCGGCTGGGACCCCGGACTGTACGAACGGGCCGCCGCGCACGCCGCCGCCGAACTGCGCGCCCGTGGCGGGCACGTCGCCCTGGTCTCGGCGCTCGACATCGCCCGTGACCCCCGCTGGGGGCGCACCGAGGAGTGCTTCGGTGAGGATCCGTATCTCGCCGCACGGCTGACGGAGGCGCTGGTGCGCGGCATGCAGGGCGCGCCCGCGCCGTACTTCCCCGTCGACAAGGCGCCCGTCGTCCTGAAGCACTTCGCCGGACAAGGGGCCACCGTCGGCGGCCGCAACTCCGCCGAGTCCGAGCTCGGGCTCCGGGAACTGCACGACATCCACCTCCCCGCCGCTCGCGCCGGGGTCCGGGCCGGAGCCGCCGCCGTCATGGCTGCCTACAACGAGGTCGACGGCCTGCCCTGCTCCGGCAACCGCGCCCTGCTCCGCGAACTGCTCCGGGACCGCTGGGGTTTCCAGGGTCTCGTCATGGCCGACGGGCTCGCCGTCGACCGGCTGGCCCGGATCACCGGGGACAAGGTCTCCGCGGGAGCCCTCGCGCTCGACTCCGGGGTGGATCTGAGCCTGTGGGACGAGGGGTACACGCATCTGGAGGCGGCGGTCGAGCGGGGCCTGGTGAGCGAGGCCGCTCTCGACGAGGCCGTGGCGCGGGTCCTGCGGCTGAAATTCCGCCTGGGGCTGTTCGAACAGCCCTACCGCACCTGCCCGTTGCCGCCCCCGGTCGTCGGACGCGACCTGAGCACCGCCGTCGCCCGCGCCGCCGTCACCCTCCTGCGCAACGACCAAGACCTGCTGCCCCTGTCCCCGACGGCCGTCTCCCGCATCGCCGTCCTGGGCCCGCACGCCGACACCGTCGCCCACCAACTGGGCGACTACACCGCCCCGCAACGGCCCGGCACCGGCACCAGTGTCCTCGACGGGCTGCGGAAGCTCGCCCCGGCCGGCGTCGACGTACGCCACGCCCGGGGGTGCGCCCTCACCGGCGGCGACCTGTCCGGCATCCCCGAGGCGATCGACCGGGCCGCCGCGTGCGACGTCGCCGTGCTGGTGCTGGGCGGCAGCAGCAGGCGATCCACCGGGACCGAGTTCGACGCCAACGGGGCCGCGCGCACCGCCGTGTCCGAGATGACCTGCGGCGAGGGCGTCGATCTGGCCGGACTGCGGCTGGGCGAGGCACAGTACGCGCTCCTGGACGCCGTCGTCGCGACGGGGACGCCGACCGTGGTCGTGCTGATCCAGGGCCGCCCGCACGTCGTACCGGACACGGCGGCCGCGCTGCTCACCGCCTGGTACCCCGGCCCGTGGGGCGGCGAGGCGATCGCCGAGGTGCTGCTCGGGCTCGCCGAACCGGCCGGCCGCCTGCCGGTCTCCGTGCCCCGCTCCGCGGCCCAGCTCCCCGTCTACTACAACCACAAGGACACCGAGTACGGCGGCTACGTGGACGACAGCGCCGAGCCGCTGCACTCCTTCGGGCACGGACTGTCGTACACGAGCTTCGCGTACGGCCCGCCGCGGCTGTCCGGGCACGGTGTCGAGGCCGACGTCACCAACACGGGCCGGCGCCACGGCCGTTCCGTCGCCCAGCTCTATCTGCGCCGGCTGCGGACCCGCGTCTGGCCGCGCACGCTGGAGCTGTGCGGCTTCCAGGCTGTCGACCTGGCGCCGGGCGAGACCCGCACGGTCACGTTCCCGCTCGGCGCCGATCTCGCCGCCGCCGTTCCGCCCGGCACGGTGGTCGAGTTCCGCGTCGCCGCGTCCGCGCGGGCCGCCCTGACCGCCGTACCGACTCAGAGCTTCACGGCCCCCGAGGAAACGCCCTTGTAGAACCACCGCTGGGTGATGACGAACAGCACCAGCACGGGGATCACGGAGATCACCGAGCCCGCCATCACCATCCGCTGGTCGTAGCCGAAGGACGAGGTCTGGAGCCGTGCCAGGCCCAGCGTCAGCGTGAAGTGGTCCTCGGTGCGCAGCACGATCAGCGGCCACAGGAAGTCGTCCCAGGCGCTGATGAAGGTGTTGATGGTGACGACGAGGATCGCGCCGTAGGCGGACGGCAGATACAGGTACCGGAAGCGTTTCCACTCGCCCGCCCCGTCCAGCATCGCCGCGTCCTCGATCTCGCGTGGCACGGCGAGGAACGCGGCCCGCATGATGAGGACGTTGATCGCGGCGATGAACCCGGGCAGCCAGACCCCGGCCAGGTTGTCGACCAGGCCCATGTCACGGATGCTGAGGAACAGCGACACCATGATCGACTCGAAGGGGAACATCATGGACGCCAGCAGCACGATCCAGACCAGCTTGCGGCCCTTCCAGCCGGGCTTGGACAGCATGTAGCCGGCCATGGTGGAGAAGACGAGCTGGCTGGTGATGGACAGCAGGGCGACGACCACGCTGTTGCGGATGTACGTCCACACCGGCACCTGGTCGAAGACCTCGCGGTACGCCCGCAGCGACGGGTGACGGGGGATCAGGGAGGCGCCCGCACCGAAGACGTCCTCGCCCGCGCCCTTCAGGGACGACAGCAGCTGCCACAGCAGCGGGCCGACGGTGATGAAGAGGACGAACACCAACAGCAGATAGCGGAGGACCAGTTCGCGCGGGCGGCCGTAGTCCCGCCAGCGGGGCATCAGGCGGCGGCGCTTGTCGACGGCGGTCGTCATGCCTCGTCCTCCTTCGTCAGGCGCTGGGCGAGCAGCGTGAGGCCAAGGGTGAGTGCGAACAGGGCGACACTGACCGCCGCGCCGTAGCCGGCGTTGCCCGTGAGCGGGTCGAGGCCGACGTCGCGGATGTAGAAGGGCAGCGTGCGGTCGGCGCCGCCGGGGCCGCCGGTGGCACCACCGAGCATGTAGATCTCGGTGAAGACCCGCAGGGAGCCGATGCCGGTCAGGGTGCCGACCAGCATCATCGACTGGCGGACCCCGGGCACGGTGATGTGCCAGAAGCGGCGCGCGGCGCCCGCCCCGTCCACGGCCGCCGCCTCGTGCAGTTCCCTGGGGACGTTACCGAGGGCGGCCAGGTAGAAGATCATGTACCAGCCGAGGCCCTTCCACAGCGTCAGGCCCATCGCCGACAGCAGGATCAGCCACGAGTCGGACAGGAACGGGATGGCCTCGCGGATGATGTGGGCCTTCTGCAGCCAGGTGTTGACCAGTCCCTGGTCGCTCAGCAGCCACTGCCAGCTCAGGCCGACGACGACGCTGGAGGCGAGGACCGGTGTGTAGAACGCCGAGCGGAAGAAGCCGATGCCCGGCAGGTTCTTCTCCACGAGGATCGCGAGCAGCAGCGGCAGCAGCACCATCAGCGGGACGACGAACAGCGCGTACAGCAGGCTGTTGCGGGTGGCCACCCAGAAGTCCGGATCGCCCAGCATCCGGCGGTAGTTCTCCAGGCCGACGACGTCGTACGCGCCGCCGAGCGGCTTGGCGTCGGTGAAGGAGACGACGACCGTGTTGAGGAACGGGAAGACCCCGAACACGGTCGCGCCGATGATCGCCGGGGTCATCCACAGCCAGGGCAGCCACCAGCGGCGGTAGAGCGCCGCGCCCCCCGCGTCGGCGCTCGGGCCGGGCAGGACGGAGCGGAGGGCGCGGCGCAGAGGCCCCGGCGTACTGGGCGAGGGGGAAGCGCCGGGGCGCCCGGCGCCCGCACCCGGGGGAGCGGGGACGGGCGCCGGGTGGACGGTCGGTCGGGTCATCCTCAACTGCCCTGCTCGATCAGCTGGTTCGCCTTGGACTGCGCCTCCTTCAGAGCGTCCTCGGCGCTCTTCTTGCCCTGCATGGCCAGCTGGATCTGGGCCGAGATGGCGTTCAGCTCGCCGGGCGTCAGCGCGATCTCGTCGGCCGTGGCGGTCTTGCGGTCACTGGCGACGATCTTGCGGGCCTCGGCGAAGGGGTCGTCGCCCTTGACCGACTGGAAGAACGGGTCGTTCAGGGAGGCCGTGGTGGACGGGAAGATGACGACGTTCGGGTCCTTGGCCCAGGCGAGCTGGTTCTCGGCGTTCGTCAGGAACCGCGCGAAGGCCAGCGCCGTCGAGGCGTTCTTGCTGGTGGACGCCACGCCGATGTACTGCGGGGCTCCGACGGTGTGGCCGAGGGCGTCCAGCATGAAGGGGGCCACGCCGGTCTTCTTGTAGACGCTCGGGTTGTTCTGCTGGATGAACCGCAGGAAGTTGGGGTTGGTGGGGCCGTAGACCAGCTTGCCCTGGCCGTAGACGTTGGCCGGGTCCTGCGTGGAGGACAGGGAGTCCCTAGGCATGCCGCCGGCCTTGTAGAGCTTCGTCATGGCCTCGACCCACTGGGCCGTCTTCGGGTCGTCGGCGAAGGTGAACTTCTTGCCGTCCGGGGAGAGGATCTTGATGTCCATCTGCTGCCAGTCGGCGGGGATGCGCAACTGCGGGTTGGCGAGGAGCGCGTAGTACTTGCCGTCGGAGGCCTTGGCTATCTTCTCCGCGTCGTCGAACAGGCCGAGGACGGTCGTCGGAGGTTTCGCCGGGTCCAGGCCCGCCTTCTCCATCAGGTCGGTGTTGAAGGTCTGCACGATGCCGCCGGAGTACCAGGGCAGCACGCTGTGTACCTTCTTGCCGTCCGCGTCGGCGTACACGCTCGACTTCCACAGCGCGGGCGCGAACGGCTTGCCCGCGTCCGGGGCCTTGTCGTCCAGGTTCAGCAGGTAGCCGTTCTTCGTCAGCGCCACCGCCGTGTTGACGTTGATGTTCACCACGTCCGGCAGCGTGCAGCCCTGCGCGTCGGCGACCAGGCGCTGGGTGAACGTGGCGTCGCCCGGATCGTCGATCCAGTTGACCGTGGTGCCGGGGTGCGCCTGCTCGAAGGCGTCGATGACGCCGTTGAAGTACTTCCCGAAGTCCTTCTTCAGGTTGGTGGTCTGGAAAGTGATCTTTCCCTTGACGTCCCCGGAGAGCTTGCCGGAACCGACGTTGCCCTTGTCGACCTTGCAGCCGCCGGCGGTGGCGTCGCCGCCGTCCGAACCGCCGCCGGCCAGACCGCAGCCGGCGGCCGTCAGCGTCAGGACGACCAGACAGGTCAGGGATCCGGTGAGTCTTCTTGCGCGCATTGCTGCCCTCCTGGGACCAGTCATGCTGGATCAAATCACCAAGTTGGACTTCGATTGATGAAAAGGTGGACCAGAATTCATCGGAGGTCAATGGTTTGCCGTGTTGCTGTTCGGTTGCGTACGGCGCTCAGTGGCGGTGTTCGTGGTCCGGCTGGGAGGGGTCGCCGGGGTGTTCGTGGCCTTCGGCGTACACGACGTCGGCCCTTGCCTGGTCGAGCCAGTCGAAGAACGCGCGACGGGCTGCGGCGTGCCACAGCTGCTGTGCGATGCCGTTGCCGACGTGCTCGTAGGGGTGGATGTCCGAGGGGTCCGGGGCGTTGTAGGGGTCGACGCCGCGGCGTAGCGCCTCGGGGGTGAGGAAGCGGTCCCGGTTGCGGTCGTAGTAGTCCCGTACGGCTGTTTCGGGGATGTGCTGTTCGCGTTCCAGGGCGGCGAGCAGGGCTCGGGCGGCGGGGGAGTGGGCCAGGGCTGCGGCGATGATGCTGCCCAGGTCGGCGACGTCGGTTTCCGGGATGGTGAGCAGGTGCATCGGCAGGACGTCGTCCGGTGGGGGCAGGCCGCGTGCTGCGCAGGCGTGGCGGGCGAGTTCGTCGGTGACGATGACCTGGGTTGCCCAGCGTCGTTGTTGGCGGTGTCGTCGTGCGTGTGCGGCGGCGTCGTGGCTCGTCGCGCAGTTCCCCGCGCCCCTGGGGGCAACGGCGCTCAGGAAGGCTTCCACGTGCTGCTTCGGGATCGACTGACCCCGGACGCGTGCCGCGTACTCCTCCGTCATGGCGTCACCTGCAGCTCGATGGCTCTCGTGTAGGCCACGCAGCCGTGCCAGGCCGCCTTCGCCATCAGCCAGTACGAACCCGGTGGGATCGCGGCGCCGTTCACCTCGATCACGGACTCGGCCTGTTCCCCGCCGGGCACGGTGAAGCCCTGGCAGCCCGGGGTGACTCCGGGCCAGGTGCCCCAGGAGGAGACGGCCCACAGGGTGCCGTTGACGGGGCCGCGGGTGGGGTTGCGCAGGGTCACGGGGACCCGGGTCCGTTCGCCCCGGCGTACGGTCACCCGGTCAACTCCCAGATCCGCCACCAGAGTCGGGCCCGTGTGCCCGTCCGGCGCGTCCAGGGCCACCACGTCCTCGTACGTCTGGCCGCCGTAGGACAGTCGCGCGGCGAGCCAGTGCCGGCCGGGGACGGGGTCCGGCGGGGGTGTCACCGTGATGTCCGTGAGGGTGAAGCCGCCGGGGCCGAGGGTGTAGGGGAGTGTGGCGGGCTCGGTGCTCCAGCCGGGCGGTGCCTCGAAGGTCACCGTCCCCGAGACGGGTGCGTCGGTGAGTTCGGAGGAGACCCGGACGGTCGCGGTGACCGGGCCGTCGGCGGTGAGGGCGGTGGGGGAGAGGTACACGGCGACCGGCATGTTGCCGCGTGGGGCGGGGCCGGAGTTGTGCAGCCAGTAGCGGGTGGCGACGGGCTGGGCCGGCTCGTGGGCGGCGATGCCCGGCCCGGCCGCGCTTTCCGGCGCGTGGGCCGGCGTGGCGAGGAGGGTGGCGACCTCGAAGCCGGTCAGGTCGGCTTCGAGGCCGCCGGTCTCGTCCGGGGCGAGCGGCGCCCCGGCCCTCTCCAGGACGTCGGCGCGGGCGCCCGCCGCCCATGCCACCGGCCCGGTGACGCGTGCCCGTACCGGGCGGCCGTCGACCTCGTGCACGCGGACGACGAGGCCCCGTCCGGGATCCACGGGTGACTGGCTGCCCCGGGCCAGCGGGGAGCCGAGCGGCTTGAGCGCGTCGAGCAGCACCTCCCCGGCGGGTTCCAGGCCGAGCAGGGTGGCCGCCCTAGGCAGGGCACCGGAGGACCGCCGCAGCCGTGCCGTCAGCGGGCGGTTGTACGCGTGCCCCGCCTGCGGCAGCCGCAGTTCGCGCCAGTCTCCGGTGCCCGCGACGACGGCGTACTCGAAGGTGTGCGACCAGCGCTGGAGCTGGAACCCCGAGCCGTCGGGGGCGGTGCGGCGCGGTGGGTCGATCCAGATCCCGGACGGCCAGCCGGTGCAGGAGCGCATCAGGGACATGTAGAGGTCGCCGGAGGAGGTGATCACGCAGCCGGGCGTGCCGCGGTTGAGGATCGCGAAGCTGCGGCCGTCCCAGGCGTCGCCGGGCGGCAGCGCCTCGCCGCCGCCGGCCGCCGTGGCCGTCACGGTGAAGTCGTCCAGGTCGGCGACGAGCGCGTCGACCGCCTTGGCGTCGTCCTCCGGCCGGGCGCCCGCCACCACCAGCAGCGGCAGGCGTTCCAGGTCGCGCAGATCGGCCCCGGGGACCCACTCCTCGCGCAGACAGGCGCGCGGGGCGACCCAGACGGCGGCCACGCCCCGTTCGGCCAGTTGGCGCTTCAGCTCCCGGCCGGCCGCGGGGTCCCAGCCGAGCGCTTCGGCGACCACGGCGTTGCGGTCGGGGCCGCCGACGGCGATCCGGACGTCCGGGAGGTTGGAGTCGACCTCCAGGTCGCCGTAGCGCGGGCCGCCCGCGATCGTCGAGGTCGCCGTGACCCCGGAGCGGACCAGGGCCGCCGCGAGCGGGGCGCCGAGGTCGCCCGCGATGTCCCAGTCGGGGTAGACGAGTTCGGCGACGCCGATCGAGCGGTGTCCGAGGAGGACACCGGAGTCGTCGTGGACGGCGACGCGGGCGGTGGAGCCGAGGCCGAACCAGGTGTTGGCCGGGTTGTCCAGCGTCCAGGGGAACTGTTCGCTGTCCACCTCGACGAAGCCGAACCCGCGCCCGATCACCGCGTCCGCCACCTCGTGCACCGGCAGCCCGCCGCGTACGTCCGAGGGCCAGCGCACCCGGATCAGCCGGTCGGCACCGTCGTACCCGTCGACGGTCGTGGTGACGTCGAGCCGGTCGACGCCCTGCCAGAGGGTGAGCCGCTGGGTGTAGCGGAAGAGGCCGAGGTCGGCGGTGACGGTGAGACGGGAACCGGCGGGGGAGTGCTCGATGCCCACCTCGGCGGTGACGTCCCGGCTGCGGGCGGCGGTCGTGCCGGTCGGGGTGAGGTGCCAGGGGCCCTCGCCGAAGCGCGGATGCCTCGGGTACTCCTCCTGGACGACGATCTCGTTGCCGATGTCACCGGCGCGCAGCAGCTCACGGCCGCCCTCGGTCAGGGCGCGCAGAGCGCTGACACCGCCGCCGCGCGCCGGGTCGACCGTCACCTCGTAGAACTCGTTGCGGATGGTGAGGCCCTCGCCGGGCGTCCAGCCGGGGACGGAGCCCTCGGTGAGCGGGAGCGCCGTGAGGCCCATGCCGGGTACGTCCGGGACGACCACATGGAGCCGGCCGTCCTCCCGGACCGCGGAGAGTCCTTGGGGTACGAGCCCCGGGTCGTCGACGGTCAGGACGTCACGGCGCTCCCACGTCGCGGAGTTGAACACGACCAGGTCGGGGCCGTCGCCCGGGGTGACCTGGTCGGCCAGGGCCTGGGTCGCGTCGGCGTGCACGCTGCGGGCGAGGTCGTGCAGCTCCCGCCAGCCGGTCATCAGGTCGATGTAGACCTGGTCCGACTCCGAGCCGGTGATGGCGTCGTGGTGGGCACCGTAGACGAGTTGCCGCCAGGCCTTGTCGAGGGCCGCGTCCGGATAGGGGCGGCCGGTGACGAGGGAGGCGAGCGTCGCCCAGGCCTCGGCGTCGGCGAGGAGGGTCTCGCCGTACCGCTGGGCCTGCTTGGTGTCGATGTAGGAGACGTCCTTCCCGGTGTAGACGGGGTTCATGTCGCGGGTCTGGGGCGATGCCCTGCGGCCCTCGGCCTCCAGCTCCGCGCGGACGGCGGCGAAGAAGTCCCGGGGGATCGCGCTGATGAAGCGGGGCCAGACGTACCGGGCGTTCCAGTCGCGGTGGATGTCCATGACCCAGCGGCACGGCGGCGCGTAGTCCCCGCCCACCGGGAGCAGCACGTTGCGGGTGAGGGCGACCTGCTTGAGCCGCTGGAAGAGCTGGTACGCGGCGGCCTCCGCCTCGGGCAGGGTGGGCGCGTTGTCGATGGCCCAGCCGGCGCCGTAGTGGTTGACCATGTACGCGGTCAGCAGCCCGCGTCCCGACGGGGCGATCCAGTCGAACTCCGCCGGGAACTGCATCCGGCCCGGATCCCTCGGCTCCTCGCCGAACACCGACAGCGTCGGCCCCCACTGGTGGAAGGGCCCGCGCGCCCACGAACTGGAGTTCACCCCGGCGTCCGCCATCAGCCCCGGGAACTGCGGGTCGTGCCCGAACGCGTCCAGCTGCCAGGCGGTTTCGGGGGACGCCCCGATGACGCCGCGCTGGAAGCCGTCGCCGTACAGGGCGTTGCGGATCGTCGCCTCGGCGCCGGTGAGGTTGGTGTTGGGCTCGTTGTAGGTGCCGCCCATGATCTCGACGCGGCCGGTGCGGATCAGCTGCCGCAGGAAGGCGCGCTCCTCCGGGAAGGCGTCCCAGTAGGGCTTGAGGTAGTCGACCTCCGCGAGCACGAAGGTGTACGCCGGGTCGCGGCGGGCCAGGTCGCAGTGGGCCCGGACCAGGCTCATGCCGGACTGGCCGCGCGAGTCGAAGGTGCGGGCGGGCAGGCCCGTGGCGACGGGGTCGTCGGCGACGTCCCAGGTCTCGGTGTAGGCGCCCTGGGTGTTCCACCAGACGGGGTCGTAGTGGAAGTGGCTGACCATGAACATGGTCCAGCCGGGCTCGGCTGCGGTGAACTCGCCGGTGCGGGTGGTGACTTGGTGGCCGTCAGCCGCGGTGACCGTGATCTCGCGGCGGTCGCCGGGCACCAGGTCCTCGCCGGTGACGGGGACCTCGGCGCGTACGGTGCCGTCCTCGCCGGCGGTGGCCTCCGCGGTTCCGGTGAGGCCCGGGCCCTCGACGGTGAGCCGCACGGTCCGGCCCGGAGTGTGGCTCAGTGCTACGGCCACCAGCTGGCGCGGCTGCTCGGTGGTCCCGGTGAAGAGCTCGGTCGACTCGACAGAGGTGACGCGCATGGGGCTCCTACGAGTGCTCTGGGGAGCCCCATCCTGCACGGCAGGAGTGATTCAAACAACCACCTTCGCGTCAACTTGGTGGTTCATCCATGCACGCTCGGCCGGGTCACCTGGCCCGCCGGGACTTCACCGCGTGCTGGGGGGTGATGTGGTCGGTCAGCGCCAGAGAGGCGCTCGCGCGCTGGTAGGTGAGCTGGGCGACCCGGACGTACAGGCAGTCGACGAGCATCAGTACGGAGTGCCGGCTGCTCATGCTCTCGGCCCGGAAGCTGGTCTCCGAGGAGGACGAGATGAGCCGGATGTCGGCGGTCCTGGACAGGGGCGAGCGCGGGTCGGTGGTCAGGGCGATCGTGGTGGCGCCGCGTTCCTTGGCCATCTCGAACGGTTCGAGGGTCTCGCGGGTCGCGCCGGAGTGGGAGATGCCGATGGCCACGTCCGCGGGGGTGAGCAGGGCCGCGGAGGTGGCGGCCGCGTGCACCTCGGTCCAGCCGCGGACCGCGCAGCCGATGCGGAACAGCCGGGTCTCCGTCTCCTGGGTCACCGCCCCGCTGCCGCCGACGCCGTACACGTCGATGCGCCGGGCGCGGGCCAGTGCCTGGGCCGCGCGCTCCAGCGCGTCGAGGTCGATCCGGTCGATGGTCTGCTGGATGGCCCGCAGGTCGGCCGTGCCGACGACCTGGACGACCCGTTCGAGGCTGTCGTCCGGGGAGATGTCCGGGCCGATCTCGGCGGTTCCCCAGTCGGACGCCTCGCCCCGGCCGCGCTCCTGGGCCAGTTCGATCAGCAGGTGCTGGTAGGAGTCGAGCCCGATGGCCCGGCAGAAACGGGTGACCGTCGCCTGGGAGGTGCCGGTGCGGCGGCCCAGCTCGGCGGCCGAGCAGTGGGTGACGGCGGCCGGATCCTCCAGGATCAGCTCGCCGACCTTCCGCAGGGACCCCGCCAGCCGGGGCAGCTCGGTGCGGATCAGGGTGGTGACGTCCGTGGGAGGCATGGGTAGAAGGTAGCAGCCACCCTTGCGGGCGCGGATTGAATACCAGGACCCGACCGATGCCCGATCGATGCCAGAGCGATGAACCGATTGATGACCGAGGAGGCGTGTGATTTATTGATTCATCAATTGGGAAGTGTAGGGTGAATCAATCCATCAGTGGGGAGTGTGACGCGTGTCCGTCGAGTCTGTGAGCGCCCAGGGGTTCGCGCGGGAGAGCCTCGCCGTCCTCCAGCACGTCATCGAATCCGCCCGGGACGACGTGGCCGCCGCCGCGGACCTGGTCGCCGAGTGCGTCCGCGCGGAGGGCGTCGTCCAGGCTTTCGGGACCGGCCACTCGCAGGCCCTCGTCCTCGAACTCGCCGGCCGCGCGGGCGGACTGGTCCCCACCAACCGGCTGAGCATCGCCGACCTCGTCCTCCACGGCGGCGAGGACCCGGCCGTCCTCGACGACCCGCTCCTCGAACGCCGGGCCGGGGTGGCCGCCCGGCTCTACGAACTGGCCGCCCCGAATCCCCAGGACCTGTTCGTCGTCATCTCCAACTCCGGCGTCAACAACGTCATCGTGGAGATGGCCCTGCACGCCAGGGAACACGGCCACCGCGTCCTGGCCCTCACCTCCCTCGCCCACACCCGGGCCGTCCCCGCCGCACACCCCAGCGGACGGAAGCTGGCCGACATCGCCGACGTCGTCCTCGACAACGCGGCCCCGCGCGGCGACTCCCTGCTCGAACTGCCCGGCGGCGGCTCGGTCTGCGCCCTGTCCACGCTCACCGGCGTGATGCTGGTCCAGATGACGGTCGCCGAGGCGGCCGGCCGCCTCCTCGCCGCCGGCGAGCGCCCCCCGGTCTACGTCTCGGCGAATGTGCCCGGCGGGTTCGAGGGCAACCTGGAACTGGAGAAGAAGTACGCGGGCCGGATCCGCCGCACGGCGAGCTGAACCGGTGTTTGTGAGGGGCCGTCCGGGCCGGAGACATGGCCCGGGCTCTGAGCTTGTTCTTTCAAGTGGCTGCCCGTCGGCCTCCTGGCCGGCGGGCAGCTCGGGCTCAGTAGAGCCAAAACCCCCATCAGTACTTGGTGCACGTCACCGTCGGGGAGCCGTACGGCCACGACAGGTACTTGGAGTAGATCCATCCCCAGTCGGTGTAGTACCGCCAGTTGCCGGCGGTGTTCTTGTACTTGCAGTCCACGTACACCCACCCGCCCGGTATTTCGTAGCCCTGACACGCGGCATACGGTCCGGTGTTCGAGATCGCGGCCCCGGTCGCATAACCGTGGATGTTGAAGTCCCCGGCTTGCGCCGGTCTCCAACAGTCGGCTGCAACGGCGGAAGGCGCGGCGACGACGGAAGGTGCAGTGGCGACGCCTCCGGCCATGAGCCCGGCGGCCGCAGCGAGCGTTGCGGCGGCGCGTCGTAATCGAGACATGCGGTGACAGACCTTCCTCTGAGAAAGACGGTGTTCGGGCGCTACTGCTGTGTGGCGTCGACCTTGCTCGCATCGGCCGGGCTGGAGCAACACTGTCCGGGTGTCCCGGACAGGCGCGGGCTGTCCGGGCCGGTCAGGGCCTCGTCCGAAGGGTGTCCCGGACAGCCGGATCGCCCGGCCCCAAGAATCGGCACCCCGCCACCCACTACGACGTGGGCAATACGGTCAGATGAGGGCCTCGATCCTCGCGGCGGCCCCGCCGGATGGCCGCTCGAAACCATCGCCGAACGTGACCGGGTCAGACCATGAGAAACAAGCTGAAGCGCCTCAGGGCCGGGCGAACTCGAACCACACGATCTTGCCGGTGCTGAGCCGGGCCGCGCCCCACCGCATGGCCAGCCGGCTGACCAGGTACAGCCCCCGGCCGTTCTCGTCCGTGGGCCGGGCGCGCCTCAGGCGTGGCAGTTCGGGCGCGTCGTCACCGATCTCGCAGCGCAGCACATCGGTGCGCAGCAGGCGGAGGGTGACGGGCCGGGAGCTGTGGCGCACGGCGTTGGTGACGAGCTCGCTGACGAGCAGTTCGACGGAGTCGCCGAGCTCCTCCAGGTTCCAGCGGGACAGGGTGCGCCGGGCCAGCCGGCGGGCCTGGCCGGGGGCCGCGTCCTCCGGGTCCAGGGACCAGTACGCCACGTCGCCGGGCACGATGCCGTCGAAGCGGGCGGCGAGCAGCGCGATGTCGTCGTCCCGGTCGCCGGGACCGACCATGTCGAGGACGTCGTCGCACAGAGTCTCCAGCGCGGGGGCCCGGCCGGGCCCGGCGCGCCGGCCGGTGGTCCCCGCCTTCTCGCGCAGCTGCTCGATGCCGGTCCACACGTCGCGCAGGCGGGACTCGACCAGACCGTCGGTGTAGAGCAGCAGCGTCGCGCCCCCCGGGGCGTCGAGCTCGACCGCCTCGAAGTCGACGCCGCCGACGCCGATGGGCGCGCCGGGCGGCATGCGCAGCACCTCGGCACGGCCGCCCGGGTGGAGCAGGACGGGCGGCGGGTGACCGGCGTTGGCGATGGTGATGCGGTGCGATACCGGGTCGTACACCGCGTAGAGGCAGGTCGCCATGTGCTCGGCGCCCAGGCGCTGGGCCTGTTCGTCGAGGTGGTGCAGGACCTCCTGCGGCGGCAGCCCGAGGCCGGCCAGGGTCTGGGCGGTGGTGCGCAGCTGGCCCATGATGGCGGCCGAGGTCATGGAGTGGCCCATGACGTCGCCGACGACCAGGGCGACCCGGCTGCCCGGCAGGGGGATGGCGTCGTACCAGTCGCCGCCTACCCGGGCCGATTCGGCGGCGGGCAGGTAACGGGCGGCGAGACGGATGCCGGGCGGGCTGGGCAGGGTCTCGGGCAGCATCGTGCGCTGGAGTTCGTCGGCTATGTGGGCCTCGCGGCCGTAGAGCACGGCCTTGTCGATGCCGAGGGCGCTGTGGGTGGCGAGCTGCGCGGCGACGAGGAGGTCGTTGAGCTCGAAGGGCCTGGACTCGGGGCGGCGCAGGAACAGGGCCGTGCCGATGACGCGGCGCCGGCCGCGCAGCGGGGCGAGGATCGCGCGCTGTCCGTCCGGAAGGGCGAACTCACCACCGGCGCCGGTCAGTTCGGCCAGCGCGCCACGGCCGGCGGAGGAGTCGGTGAACACCGGGCGCACACCCCGCAGCACCTCGGCGAGATCACTGCCCGGCCGGACCTCGCACAGGTCGCGGGCGGGCACTGACGGCTCGGGGAAGGGGACGCCGCCCGTGCCCTCCGCAGGGGCGCGGTCGAACCGGTGCAGCCGCAGGACCAGCGGGCCGGTGGGCCGCTCGTCGCCTACGGGCAGCGGATCGCGCAGGCAGACGAGGATCCCGTCGGCGAAGCTGGGCAGGACGGCCCGGCACAGCCCCGCCACGATCTCGTCCAGATCCATGGCACGGCTGATCCGCCGCGTCGCGGCGCCCACGAACCGCAGCCGGTCCGCGTCCTGTTGCATCGGTTCGGCGGCGGCGGCTCGCGAGGCCGGGGGCGGCGGGGGAGGCGCCGGGCGCGAGGCCGGCGGTGCTCCGCTCACGCCGAGCGCGGCGTGCGCCGACAGCTCGCCGAGCACCTGCCGGTCCGGCGCACGGAAGACATCCCGGTCGGGGCGGCGCAGGAACAGGGCGGCCCCCACCGTGCCGTCCGGGCCGACCAGGGGGACGAGGAGAACCCGGTCCCCGTGCGGCACACGGGAGTCGGGCCCCAGCAGCTCGCGCAGGGCCGGATCCAGATCACCGGAGTCCCTGCCCAGCGCCTCGCCGGCGTCCAGGACCTTCGCCAGGACGCCGGACGGTGCCATCGGGACGGTGACCGGCGCCGCCCCGCCCAGCACACCGCTCAGCCCGTCCTGGGACCCGGGATGCCACTGGGCGCCGGTGTCGTACGGCGGACCGCCCGCCGGGGACGAGGCCGGGCCGGAGGGCCGGGCGGGGATGGGGGAACGGCACAAGCCCGTGCCGCTCAGGCGCAGTTGGGCGTCGGAGGCCGTCGGGTCCGCGCTGCCCGGCGTGGCGTCGAGATACACGACGAGGGCGTCCGCGACGGACGGCACCGTCGCCCCGCAGAGCTCCTCCAGTACCTGCGCCGGATGTTCGGCGCGCGCGACGCGACGGACCGCGTGGGTGAGAAAGTGCTTGGGGTCGGGCCGCATCGCCCACATCCTCCGCGAGGCCCCGGGTTCTGTCCAGCCGCCCACGACAGCCGTTGCGGAAGCCGCACGCCACGGGCACCGTGCACCGGGAAACCGCTTCCGTCCGGACCATTGACGCGGCGGTGGGGCGCCCTGACACTGGCGTGACTACGTAGTCATACCCGGTCGGTTCATCCATCGTGCCGTCGTTGACTACGTAGTCCACGCCCTTTTGTCACCCCGGGAGCCCACATGACCACGTCCGGAACCGAAGGCCACCCGGCCGCCGGTGGGCGCCGTCGGCGTGGCCCCGGGATGACCGAGGTCGCACGGGCCGCCGGGGTGTCGCAGAAGACCGTCTCGCGGGTCGTCAACGGCGAACCGCACGTCAGCCCCGAGGTGCGCGACCGCGTCCTGAGGGCCGTCCGCGACCTGGACTACCGTCCCAACACCGCCGCCCGGGCCCTGCTCCTCGGCCGTTACCGCCGGATCGGCGTGGTCTCGCTGGGCAGTTCGCTCTACGGCCCCTCGACCCTGCTCATCGCCCTGGAGCGGGCGATGCAGCGCGCCGGCTACTCCGTCGCCCTGGCCAGCACCCTGGAAGGGCAGAAAGTCTCGGCCGCCGTGGACGCGCTGCTGGAACAGGGCGTGGACGGGATCGTGCTGTCCGAGCCCATCGACGACGGCACGCCGCTCCAACTGAGCGCCGAACTGCCGGTGGTCAGCCTCGGCGAGGGCGTGGAGCTGACGCCCGGCACGAGTGCCGTGGTCGGCGCCGACGGGGTCGCGGCGGCCCGGCTCGCCACCGAGCACCTGCTCTCCCTGGGCCACCGCACCGTCTGGCACCTTCCGGGCCCGCAGGACTGGTGGGCCGCCCGCGACCGCCTGCGCGGCTGGCGCGAGGCCCTCGCCGCCGCCGGCGCCCCCGAACCGCCCCTGCCGTCACCGGGCGACTGGAGCCCGGCCTCCGGCTACGCCGCCGCCCGGCAGCTCGCGGAACTCTCCGACGTCACAGCCGTGTTCGCCGCCAACGACGACATGGCCATCGGCGCCCTGCGCGCGTTCGCCGACGCGGGCCGCGCCGTCCCCGGCGACGTGAGTGTCGTCGGCTACGACGACATCCCCGCCGCCACCTACCTCTTCCCGCCGCTGACCACCGTCCGGCAGAACTTCGCCGCCGTCGCCGACCGCGCCGTCGACGTACTGATCGCCCTGATCGAGGGCCGCCCCGCCCCGGCCGAACAACCCGGCCGGGCCGTCGAGCTGACCGTACGGGCCTCCACCGGGCCGGTACGCGACCAGGGCCCCGCGCACCCCCGCCCGTAGCCGCACCACGTGAGGAGTCACGTGTGTACACGCCCATGCCCCCCAGCCCTCCGACCCGCCGCGCCCTGCTGCGCGGTGCCCTCGGCCTCGGTACGGCCGCCGCACTCTCCGCCTGCGGCGACGCCACCACCACGCCCCGCACCTCCGGCGACGTCACCCTGTCCCTGTGGACCCACGACCCGGGCTACGAGGACTTCTTCGTCAAGGGCGTCCCGGAGGCCGACCGCGCCACCGACTTCCGCTACCACCTGAAGGTGACCCGCTCCGGACCCCCGGACATCGTTACCAAGCTGCTCGCCCAGGCCGTCGCCGGACGCGGCACACCCGACCTGGTGGGCTTCGAGATCGGCAGCTTCCCGCGCATGCTGCGCGGCGACATCTCCGAACGGCTCCTGCACGACTTCACCCCCGACATCGAGGCCGTACCCGGCCTCAAGGACGACCTGCTGCCGGCCCGCACCGCCCCCTTCAGCAAGGACGGCCGCGTCTACGCCTTCGACTCGGACACCCCGATGGTCGTCTACTTCTACCGCGACGACCTCTTCGACGAGTACGACGTCCCTGCCGACGTGGGCACATGGGAGGAGTTCGCCGAGACCGGCGCCCGGGTGTACCAGGACCACCGCGCCTCGCTGTGTGTCGTCTCCACGCTGGGCAGCGACCCCGGCCAGGTCGTGCAGTCCTTCCAGATGCTCCTCTACCAGCGAGGCGGCGCGTTCTTCGACGCCGACGGGACGCTGGTCCTCGACTCGCCGGAGGCCGAGGAGGTGCTGCGGTTCCTGTGCGAGGGGCTGCGCAGCGGCTTCGTCGTCGACGTCGCCGACTACTACGGGGCCGCCATGCAGACCGCCCTGAAACAGGGCAGGGTCATCGGCCTGCCCATGGCCATCTGGTACAAGAACTACGGCCTGGTGCCCAACGTGCCCGAGCAGAAGGGCAAGTGGCGGGTGCGCGCGCTGCCCCGGTTCGCCAAGGGCGGCGGGGTGACCGCCGCGCTCGGAGGCACCGGCTTCGGCGTCGTCGAGGACAAGGTCAACACCCGCGCGGCCACCGAGTTCCTCTTCAAGACCTGGCTCACCCACGACGGCCAGGTCCGCCGCTTCACCGAGACCGGCTACCTGCCCACCCGCCGGTCCGTCTACGACGATCCGCGCCTGGGCGGCTACACGGACGACTTCTGCGGCGGGCAGCGGCTCTTCCGCCTCTACCGCGACCTGCTGCCGGACGTACCGCCGTTCCACCAGAGCCCCGACCAGTCGATCCTCTACGACGTCCTCGCCGGCAACCTGCTGCGCGCGTACCGCGGGGCTCTGTCGCCGCGGGAGGCGCTGCGGCAGACAGCGGCGGACTTCCAGGACCAGGCCGGGCGGTAATGCGGCCGCGGCGCCGCTGTGGCTCGTCGCGCAGTTCCCCGCGCCCCTGAGGGCGCTGCCGAACTCGGCGGATCAGGAGTGACCCACCATGACCACCACCGTTGCCGCCCGCAAGTCGTGGGCTCCCTACCTCTTCATCTCCCCCTTCTATCTCCTCTACGTCCTGTTCATGCTGATCCCGGTCGGCGCCTCGCTGTGGCTGAGCCTCACCGAGTGGGTGGGGCTCGGCAGCCCGCACTGGGTGGGGCTGCGCAACTACCGGCTGCTCGCCACCGACATCAGCTTCCACCGGGCCCTTGGCAACACCGCCGTGTTCGTGCTGGTCGCGGTGTGCGTCGTCGTGCCGCTGGCCCTGCTGATCGCGCAGGCCCTCAACGCCCGGGGCCTGCGCGTGCGGGACCTGTGGCGCACCGCCTACTTCGTGCCGATCGTGGTCTCGCCCATCCTCGTCGCTCTCCTCTTCGGCCTGATCTTCGACCGGCAGTTCGGGCTGGCGAACGCGGTGCTGCGCGCCCTGTTCGGCACCGGCGGCGTCGACTGGCTCGGCGATCCGAGCATGGCCAAGGTGAGCATCGCGCTGGTGATGCTGTGGCGCTGGACCGGCTACCTCACCGTCTTCTTCCTCGCCGGCCTCCAGAACGTGCCCCGGGAGCTGTACGAGGCAGCCGCCCTCGACGGGGCCGGACGGCTGCGCACCTTCGCCACCGTCACCCTGCCGGCGCTGAAGCCGGTGACGGCGTTCGTCGTCGTCACGTCCTTCATCGGCGCGGCCCAGATCTTCGAGGAGCCCTACCTGCTGACCGGCGGCGGACCGGCCGAATCCACCCTGTCCGTGACCATGTTCATCTACCGGGCGGCCTTCCAGCGCCAGCAGTTCGGCTACGCGGCCGCCGCGGCCGTCGTCCTCTTCGTCCTGGTCTTCGGCCTCAGCCGGCTCTTCAACCGTCTCCTCGGCATCGGGAGGGCCGCCTGATGACCCGCACCCGCATCCCTCTCTACGGCGCACTGGTCCTGCTGCTCCTGGGCTTCCTCGCCCCGCTGCTGTGGGCGCTGAGCGGCTCGTTCAAACCGCGCGGCGACATCTTCGGCTACCCGCCGAGGCTCGTCCCCGACCCGTTCACCCTCGACAACTACCGCACCCTGCTCACCGACCAGCCCTTCGGCCGCTGGTTCCTGATGAGCACGGTCGTCGCCGTCGTCGCCACCACCGTGTCGGTCTTCGTGTGCGCGCTCGCCGGCTACGGATTCGCCAAATTCCGCTTCGCCGGCCGACAGTTGCTGTTCAACGTCATGTTCAGCTCGCTGTCGATCCCCTTCGCGGTGATCCTCGTGCCGCTGTTCGTGATCCTCGTCAAGACCGGGCTCGGCAGCCCCTGGTTCGCGCTCATCGTGCCCTGGGTGGCGCCCGCGTTCGGGATCTTCATGATGCAGCAGTACATCGTGCAGTCCATCCCGGACTCGGTGCTGGAGGCCGCCCGGATCGACGGGGCGAGCGAGTTCGGCATCTTCCGGACCATCGTGCTGCCCCTGCTGCGGCCTGCTCTGGGCGCCCTGGCCGTCTGGCAGTTCCTCCAGAGCTACAACAGCTTCCTGTGGCCCCTGGTACTGGTCTCCGACAGCACCCAGTACACCCTGCCGCTGGGCCTGCAGACCCTGTTCGTGTCGGAGCAACGGCAGTACGACCTCGTGCTCGCCGGAGCCGTCCTCGCCGTCCTGCCCGCCGTCGCCCTCTTCGTGCTGCTGCGCAAACAGCTCCTCGAAGGCCTGTCCACGGGCGCGGTCAAGGGCTGACACACCACCAACTCACTTGAGGAGAAGCATGTCCGAGCTGCCCCCACGCGTCCTGTTCGGTGCCGCCTACTACCACGAGTACCAGCCGTACGAACGCCTCAAGGACGACCTCGACCTGATGGCCGAGGCCCGCTTCTCGGTGATCCGGGTCGGCGAGTCCGTCTGGTCCACCTGGGAGCCCGAGAACGGCCGCTTCGACCTCGACTGGCTCCAGCCGGTCCTGGACGGCGCTCACGAGCGCGGCATCTCGGTCATCCTCGGGACGCCCACGTACGCGGTACCGCCCTGGCTGGCCCGGCAGTACCCGGAGATCGCGGGGGAGCACCGCACCGGTGAGCGCATCGGCTGGGGCGCCCGGCAGGAGGTCGACTTCACCCACCCGGCGTTCCGCTTCCATGCCGAGCGGATCATCCGCAAGGTCGCCGAACGCTATGCCGGGCACCCGGCCGTCATCGGCTGGCAGGTCGACAACGAGCCCGGGCTGCACCTCTTCCACAACCACGGCGTCTTCCAGCGGTTCGTGGACGAGCTGCGCCAGCGGTACGGCGACGTGGAGACCCTCAACCGCGAATGGGGCCTGGTCTACTGGTCGCACCGGCTGTCCACCTGGGCCGACCTGTGGACCCCGGACGGCAACGCCCAGCCGCAGTACGACCTGGCGTGGCGGCGCTTCCAGGCCCGGCTCACCACCGAGTTCATCGCCTGGCAGGCGGACATCGTCCGCGCGTACGCCCGGCCCGGCCAGTTCGTCACGACCTGTATCTCCTACGACCGCCAGGGCGTCGAGGACGACCGGCTCACCGACCGCCTCGACGTCACCGCGGGCAACCCGTACTACACGATGCAGGACGCCCTCGCCCTGCCCGACACCGGCGCCGCCGGGCAGGACTGGACGACCAACGGCACCTGGGCGCTGTACCGCAGCGCCGACCGCATGTACTCCTCACGCCAGGAGCCGTTCCTCGTCACCGAGACCAACGCGCAGGCCATCAGCGGGCCGTGGGACAACCGCCCCGCCTACGACGGCCAGTGGCGGCAGGCGGCCTGGGCGCTGATCTCCCGAGGCGCCTCGATGATCGAGTACTGGCACTGGCACACCCTGCACTTCGGCACCGAGACCTACTGGGGCGGCATCCTCCCGCACAACGGACGGCCCGGCCGCGTCTACCGCGAACTGGTCGCGCTGGGGGCGGAGTTGGAGAAGGCCGGTGACCTCGTCGCGTCCCTCACCCCGGACGCGGACGTGGCCTTCCTCTACGACGGGCCCAGCAAGTGGGCGCTCCAGGGCCAGCCGCCGCTGGCCGGTCCCGACGGAGGTCCGGACGGGCGGTCGTACGAGAGGATCTTCGACGCCTTCTACCGCGGTGCCTTCGACGCGGGCCTCCAGGCGCGCGTCCTGCACCCCCGGCAGCTCCCGGACGCCGATCTGCCACCGCTCCTCGTCGTCCCCGCCTACTACGCGGCCGACGACACCGTCCTGGACCGGCTCCGCGCCTACGCCGAGGCCGGCGGCCATCTCGTGCTCGGGCCCCGCACCGGCTACGGCGACACCGAGGCCAGGGCCCGCACGGGCCTGCAGCCGGGCGGGCTGGCCGAGGCGGCCGGGGTGACGTACGACGAGTTCAGCAACCTGGGCGACCCGCTGCCCGTCACCGGCACGGACTCCCTCCCCCTCCCGGCCGACGCGCACGCCCTTCACTGGGCGGACGGGCTGCTGCCGCGGGGCGCCGAGACGCTCGCGGCGTACGTGCACCCGCACTTCGGACGCTGGCCCGTGGTCACCACGCACCGCCACGGCGCAGGGCGCGTCACCTACGTCGGCACCGTCCCCGACCCCGTCTTCGCCCGGGCCCTGTTCGACCGGTACGCGCCGGAGGGCGTCCGGCGCCCCGACCACCCGAGCGTCACGGCCACCTCGGCGACCGCCCGGGACGGCCGTCGCGTGCGCTTCCTGCACAACTGGTCGTGGGAGGAGGTCTCCGTGCCGGTGCCCATCGCCCTGCGGGACGTGCTGTCGGACACCGTGTACGGCGAGTCGGTGCCGCTCGGGCCGTGGGACGTGAAGGTGCTGCGGGAAGAACCGGCCTAGCAACCATCCCTTCCGGCCGGAAAGTTCCGGCCGCCTGTTCGCCGGGCATCGTGTCAGGGGCGTGGGCCGCGCCGCCCCGGAGGGGAGCGGGCGGGCCGTGTCGGCCGGCCGAAGGGATGAGATGCCATGACGTCACCGCTGCCCTCGGGAGAGACGCTGCCGCAGCCGGTGCTGAACTCGCCGGCGTCGGTCGCGGTGTTCCTGGTCGCCACGATCGACTCCGGCGGGGAAGCCGTGGTGCGGGAGGTGCTGGGCTCCCTCGCGGGCCTGGTGCGGTCCGTCGGCTTCCCCAGCCCCGACGGCGGTCTGGTCTGCGTCGCCGGGATCGGATCCCGGGCCTGGGACCGGCTGTTCGGCGACCCGCGGCCCGCCGAACTGCACCCGTTCCGCGAGCTGGCGGGGCCCCGGCACCACGCCCCGGCCACCCCCGGCGACCTGTTCTTCCACATCAAGGCCGCGCGCACCGACCTGTGCTTCGCGCTCGCCGCCGAGCTCGTGCGGCGGCTGCGCGGCACGATCACCGTGCGGGACGAGACGCAGGCGTTCTCGTACTTCGACTCGCGCAACGTCCTCGGTTTCGTCGACGGCACCGAGAACCCCGTCGGCCCGGCGGCGGCCGAGGCGGCCCTGGTCGGCGAGGAGGCCCCCGGCTTCCGCGGCGGCAGTTACGCGCTCGTGCAGAAGTACCTGCACGACGTGGACGCCTGGGAGGCCCTCGCCGTCGAGGCGCAGGAGAAGGTGATAGGCCGCACCAAGCTCACCAACCTCGAACTCGACGCGCCCGGTTCGCACAAGGACGTCAACACCGTCCTCGGCCCGGACGGCTCGGAGCAGAAGATCCTGCGGTCGGCGATGCCCTTCGGCAGGCCCGGACACGGGGAGTTCGGCACGTACTTCGTGGCCTACGCGCGCACACCCGCCGTACCCGAGACGATGCTGCGCAGGATGTTCCTCGGCGGCCCGGACTCGGGCCCCGACCCGCTGCTGGACTACTCACGGGCCGTCACCGGCACCCTGTTCTTCGTACCGCCACCGGGGTTCCTGGAGGCGTTGCCGGACAGCTGACCGGCCGGGTGCCGTCCCCCACGCCGTTGCCGCCGTCGGCTTCGGTAGCATCGGCGGTATGTCTGGTGCTTCGTGCGCGGCTTGTGCCGCGGTGACGAGGACGCTCCGCTAGCGGCGGGGCGTTCGTCTCACGACTGTTGAACGCGTCGTCGCTCCGTGGTTGACCGGAGCGGCACGTGCGTGCTGCTCGGAACTTCTTCTGGGCAACGGAGCACTCGGTGTTTTCAGGCATTCTCCTTTCGCGCGGGGACGCACCGTCCCCGGTGCGTGCGTGGCTGGTGCTGTGCTGCATGGCCATGCTGCAGTTCTTCATCGCGGTCGACGTGACCGTGGTCAATGTCGCCCTGCCGTCGATCGGCGCCGACTTCGGCGTGGACGGTCGCGCGCTGACCTGGATCGTGGTCGGGTACACGATCACCGGCGGCGGGCTGCTGATGCTCGGCGGCCGGCTGGGCGACGTGCTCGGCAGGCGCCGTATCCTCCTGCTCGGCACGGCTCTCTTCGGTGCCGCCTCCGTGCTGGCCGGGCTCGCGCCGACCTTCGCCGTGCTGGTGACGGCCCGGCTGCTGCAGGGCGCCGGGGAAGCGATCGCGCTTCCGGCGGCGATGGCGGTGATCGTGCTCATGTTCCCCGAGGGGCCGCGCAGGTCGCGGGCGCTGAGCGTGTGGGCGGCCGTCGCGAGCTGTGGCCTCGTCCTCGGGTTCGTGGTCTCCGGCATCCTCACCGAGCTGTTCGGCTGGCGGTGGATCTTCCTGGTGTCCGTACCCTTCATCCTGGTCGTCCTCACCGCCGTGGTCTTCCTCGTGCCGAGCGAACGGCCCGCCGGGTCCACATCCCTGGACCTGCCCGGTGCGTTCCTGCTGGTCGCGGCTCCGCTGCTGTTCACCCTCGGGGTCGTCGAGGCGGGAGAGGCGGACGGCACGCCGCCCTGGCTGCCGCCGGTGGCGCTGGCCGGCGCGGCAGCGGCAGCCGCCCTGTTCATCAGGGTCGAGCGCCGTTCACGGAACCCGCTCGTGCCGCTGCGGTTCTTCCGCAACCGGCCGCGCGTCCTGGCCAACCTCGCCACCGCTCTGCTGAGCGCGGCGCTGTCGACGTCGTTCCTGCTGTTCACCTACTACCTGCAGGACCGGCTGGGTGCCGGCCCGCTCCGGGCCGGTGTGACGATGCTGCCTCTGGCGGTGTCCCTGATCGCGGCCTCGGTGCTGGTTCCCCGGCTGCTCGGACGGTGGGGTGCCCGGGCCTGTGTCCTGACCGGCATCGGCTTCACCGCGCTGGCGATGGCGGCCATCGCCCTGGTCTCCTCCCTCGGGGCCGGCGGTCCGGCGATGGTTCCGGCCATGATGCTCATCGCCGCCGGGATGGGGTTCGGGCTCGTCGGGCTGCAGTACGTCGCGGTGACGGGAGTGACCGAGGACGACGCCGGCATCGCCTCCGGCGTCCAGCGGGCCGCCGACCAACTGGGCGGCGCCACCGGCGTCACGCTCTACGTCGGCGTCGGGTTCGCTCCAGCCCTCGACGGCACCGATCCGTTCCTCGCCAGCAGCCTCCTGGCCATCGCCGGGCTCGTCGCGGCCGGGGGCGTCGCCCGGCGGATCTCCATGCCCGTCCGGTGAGGACGGAGGGGACCGGGCGGCAGCCGCCCGGTCCCCTCGCCCGCCCTGCGGCATCGGCGTTACGACACGGTCAGGTAGATCTTGCGCACGGTTTCGATGGTCTTCCAGACACCGACGAAGCCCGGCTTCATGACAAAGCTGTCGCCTGCCTTGTAGACCACCGGCTCGCCACCTTCCGGCGTGATCTCGATGACGCCGGAAAGGATGTGGCAGAACTCGAAGAGCTCGCCCTTGATCGAGCGCGTCTCGCCGGGCGTGGCTTCCCAGACACCGGTTTTGATCATTTCTCCGCGGGCGGCGTCCAGGGCCCAGGTCTTGTACGTCGGATCACCGGAAATCAGGCGCTCCGGCAGCGGGCCGGATTCGAGGGGTGCGAAGGAGGGATCGGTGTCGATGGTCTTCAGGAGCGACATGCTTTTCCTCTGCTGGTTATGGGAACGGCGAACGGCGCAAGTCGGGAGTGTCAGATGCCGAGCATGGTGTTGAGCTCGTCCAGGGACTTCACCGCCACGTAGTCGTAGCCGTGGGTCACGGGGTCGCAGCCACGGTCGAGCAGGATGAGGTTGCGGAAGCCCATGTCGTGCATCGGCATCAGGTCGTAGCGGGTGTGCGAGGAGACGTGCACGAAGTCCTCGGGGGACGCGTCGAGCTTCTCGAGCATGTACTCGAACGCGGCGTAGCGGGGCTTGTAGAAGCCGGCCTGTTCCGCGGTGAAGACCGCGTGGAAGTCCGCGCCGAGCCGGGGCACGCTCTCCTTCAGGAAGGAGTCGTCGGCGTTGGAGAGGATCACGAGCTTGTAGTTCTCGCCCATCTTCTTCAGCGGTTCCGGCACGTCGGCGTGCGGGCCCCAGCTGCGCACGCCGTCGGCGAACCGCTTGCCCGCGTCCGGGGCGGCCTTCACGCCCCACTTGCGGCAGACGCGCTCGAAGGAGTCCTGCAGGACCTGCTCGTAGGGGTAGTACTCGCCGCGGACCTGGTCGTAGCGGTAGCCGCGGAACTCCCGGATGAAATGGTCCCAGTGCTCGGCGGGAATCTGGTCGCCGACGAGGTCACGCGTAATGGGGTTCATCGGCCACTCGATCAACGTGCCGTAGCAGTCGAACGAGACGTACTTCGGGCGGAATTGAAACGAGGGAATGGGCATGAGAATGCTCCTGTCTTTGCGGGCGGGGGTGGCGGTGCCGTCGGAATTGCCGGGGGTCAGGCGGCGGCGACTCCTGCCGGAGCGAGGAAGTCGATGGGGTGTTCCGTGGTGCCGTCGAGTGCCAGGTCGGCGGCGATCTCGCCCATGGCGGGCGAGAGTTTGAAGCCGCTGCCGGAGAATCCGGCCATGACGATGATGTCGTCCTCGCCGGGGAGATGACCGACGAGCGGGTTCCCGGACTCCGTGTAGCCCTCCATATAGGCCGACATCCTGATGGGGTCGGGGTTCAGGTCGGGCGTCAGCTCGCCGATGAGCTCGCGGAAGGTGGCGAGTTCCTCCGGGCGGACCGTGCGGTCGAGCCGTTCGGGCTCGGGCACCGGCAGATGACGTGCGAAGGAGAGACCGAGCTTGACGGAGATGCCGTCCGGCGACGGGATCCCGAAGCAGTCGTGGGGTGTGGCGCGCACGAAGGCGGGGCCGCCGCCCGCGAACCAGTCGTGGCGAGTGGGCACGTGCCAGGAGCAGACCACCCGGCGCACGTCGATGCTCCGGGGCAGGTCCGGGAGCAGGGTGTTGATCCAGGGACCCACGGTCACCACGGCGGCGTCGACGTGGTCCGTGCCCTGGTCGGTGACGATGTGCACTCCGCCGCCCGCCGCGGGGACGATCTCCCGCACCGGGGTGTAGCGGTGCAGCCGGGCGCCGAGCTGTTCGGCGCGGGCGGCCGCCGCCTGGACCGACGCCTCGGGTCTGATGATGGCGCCCTCGCGGTCGAGGACGGCCGTGTGCCCGTCCGGAAGGCGGTGCTGCGGGTAGCGGCGGGCGAGTTCCTCGCGGTCCAGTACTTCGTGATCCAGACCATGGGTGGCACTGGCGGAGAGCAGGAGGCGCATGGCCGGTGACGCGGTCTCTCCCATCACCAGGCAGCCGCTGCGGCGTCGCAGGGACCGGCCCGTCTCCGCCTGGAGCTCCTCCCACATCCCGTCGGCGAGCCGCAGCAGCGGAAGGTACCCGGGTTCGCTGAGGTGCACGGCGCGGAAGATGCGGCTCTCGCCCCCGGCCGCGCCGCGGTCGTGACCCGGGGCGTACCGGTCGTAGCCGATGACCTCGGCTTCGCGGGCGGCCAGTCGCCACATGGCCTGGCTGCCCATGGTGCCGGCGCCGATCACGGCGACGCGCTTCGGGATGCGCATGAGGTCGCTCCTTTCGAGGGTGCGGTCTGGGTGGTGGTCGGCCCTGGCGCCTCCCGCTGGGGATGGCGCTCACTCTCGGCCCGGGAAACGTGCAGGTCAACCCACACGGTGTTCCGTCTTGGGGCCTTTTTGGGACGGTCTGTCAGAGCAGCTCGATCAGCTTGTCGGTGAACTCGGCGGTGGTCGCCGTTCCGCCCAGGTCACGGGTGCGGGTGTCGGTCTTGGCCAGGACCGAGGCGATCGCGTCCGTGATGTCCCTGGCCGCGGCGGGATGGCCGAGGTGGTCGAGCATCATGGCCGCACACCAGATCGCGCCCAGCGGGTTGGCGATGCCCTGGCCCGCGATGTCGGGCGCGGAGCCGTGCACCGGCTCGAACATCGAGGGGAAGTCCCGCTCCGGGTTGAGGTTGGCCGCCGGGGCGATGCCGATGGAACCGGCGACCGCGGCCGCGAGGTCGCTGAGGATGTCACCGAAGAGGTTGGAGGCGACGACGACGTCGAAGCGGGCCGGTTCGAGGACGAACTTGGCCGCGAGCGCGTCGATGTGCTCCTGGTCCCAGGCGACCTGCGGGAACGAGGCGGCCCGCTCGGTGACGAGCTGGTCCCAGAACGGCATGGTGTGCACGATGCCGTTCGACTTGGTCGCGGAGGTCAGGCGGCCGCCCCGCTGCGAGGCGAGCGTGAAGGCGTAGTCCAGCAGACGGGTGACGCCGGCCCGGGTGAACACGGCCTCCTGCACGGCGATCTCGTCCGGGAAGCCGCGGTTGAGCCGGCCGCCGACCTCGCTGTACTCGCCTTCCATGTTCTCGCGCACGACGACGAGATCGACCTCGCCCGGCCGTGCGCCGCGCACCGGACTGTCGATGCCTTCGAAGACCCGGATGGGCCGGAGGTTGACGTACTGGCGGAAGCTGCGCCGGATCGGGATCAGCAGCCCCCACAGCGACTCGTGGTCGGGCACCCCCGGGTATCCCACCGCGCCCAGCAGGATCGCGTCCTTGTCGCGCAGCTGGTCGATCCCGTCGGCGGGCATCATGGCGCCCTCCCGCAGGTACCGCTCGCACGACCAGTCGTACGAGGTGTAGGACAGGCTGAAGCCGTGGCGGCGGCCGAGGACGTCGAGCACCTGCTGTGCCGGGGGCAGCACTTCGGCGCCGATGCCGTCGCCGGGAATCAGGGCAATGCGGTGGTTGGTCGTCATGCGTCGATTGCAGCAAGGCGGTCCGCAGGGCGTCCAAGACGCAAAGCGGATCTCCCTTATAAGCGGTGCCTATGAGGCGGCGAGAGCCCCCGTCCTCGCCGACGTGGCTTCCTACGCCGCGGCGGATCCCGCCTCCGCCACCGGAAACCCCGGGCTCCGGAGCACGCGCCTGTCCGCGTCCACCGCGAACACCTCGCAGTTCTCGCGGGCCGCCGCCCACGCGACGCCCTCGGCGCCCAGGGCGAACGCCGCTGTCGCGACCGTGTCCGCCTCGGTCAGGGTGGGGGCCACGACGGTCATGCTGATCAGACCCGTCGCGGGGCGGCCGGTGCGGGCGTCGAGGATGTGGTCGCCGCGTTCGTAGCGGGCGGAGGTCGCGACGGCCCGGTCGGTGAGGTCCAGGACCGTGCAGAGCCGGTCGGCGTGTTCGGGGTGGCGTACGCCGACGCGCCAGGGGCCGCCGGAGGCGAGCACGTCGCCGCCCGCGTTGAGGCAGAACCGCCGCGCCCCGGCCGCCGACAGCAGCTCCGCTCCCTTCTGCACCGACCAGCCCTTCACCACGGCGCAGGGGTCGAGGCCACGGCCGGGCAGCCGGACGTCGAAGGCGCCCCCGGTCGCGATCCGGTACTCCTCGCACAGGTCCAGGACCTCGCGCAGCGCCGGGCCGGGGGCCGCGACCTCGCCCCGGTCCAGCCGGGACACCTCGCTGTCCGGGCGGAACGGGCTGAACCGTGCGTCGACCTCGCGCAGCCAGGCGAAGAAGTCGTCCACCCGCGCCTCGGGAAAGCCCTCGTCGTCGATCCGTACCGACACCGGGAACCCCATGACGTGCTCGACGCGCCGCATGCCGTCAGCCCCTCGCATCGATCGCGGCCTGCAGCGACTCCCGGTAGCCGTCGCTGGTGATCGTGGCACCGGACACCGTGTCGATGTCGGCGCTCTGTGCCTGGAGCGTCTCCTCGATCAGCTTGGGCACGGCGGCCGTGGTCTGCGGGTGGTTCGGCTGCCGGAGCATCCGCACGGAGGCGATCTCGTCGCCGTCGAACGTGACCTCGACCTGCACCGGGCCCTTTTCGGTGTCGATCGTCGACCCCGACACGACCGTCGTCGTGGTACCGCCCGAGGAGGAGACCGAGGGCGTCGACGCGGGCGCGGCGGGCTGTGAGGCGGACGACGACCCGGTGTCGGGTGACGGCGCGTACCGCCAGATCGGGATCAGGCCGGCGACGCTCAGGACGAGGACGGGTATGGCTCGCTTCACGAATCTCTCCTCGTCATCCGGCCAGGCTGAAGCGCTCGAAGTGGGTCTGTGTCCGGGGCACGCCCAGCTCGCGCAGGCTGCCGAGCACCGCGTTCATCATCGGCGGCGGGCCGCACAGGTACACGTCCCGGCCGGTGATGTCCGGCACGAGACGCGCCAGCTCCCGCGGCGCCAGCCGGTCGGGCAGGGCCGGCCCGGTGACCAGGTGCAGCTCGGCCCCCTTGGCGAGCGCCAGTTCGCGCAGTTCGTCGTAGAGGACGGCGTCCCGGTCGGTGGCCACCCGGTAGATCACGACCGCGTGGCCGTGCAGTTCCTCCAGCAGGGCCCGGATCGGGGTGACACCGACGCCGCCGGCGATGAGCAGGGCGTCCGGGCGGGTGCGGTGCAGGGTGGTGAAGGCGCCGTAGGGGCCCTCGGCGAACACCCGCGTGCCGACCTTCAGGTGCCGCAGGGCCGCGCTGCCGTCGCCCGCCCGCTTGACGGTCAGGCGCAGCGTACGGCCGTCCGGCGCGGCGGACAGCGAGAACGGGTTGGCCTGCCACCAGCGGTCCCTCGTCAGGAAGCGCCACAGGAAGAACTGTCCGGCCCGGGCCGGCAGCCGGTCCAGGTCGCGGCCCGTGATGTAGACCGAGACCACGTCGTCGTTCTCCGGGACCACGGCCGTCACACGCAGCTGGTGACGGAGGTTGCGCCACAGCGGCAGCACCAGCCGGCCCGTGAACACCGCGGCGAGGGCCACGCCCCACACGGCGTACCAGTACGTCCGCGCCACGGACGACGAGGTGAACGACGTACCCGCCGCGACCTGGTGCGTGAACGCCAGCACCACCGCGGCGTAGGTGTACAGGTGGATGAAGTGCCAGGTCTCGTACGCCAGCCGGCGCCGGGCGGAGCGGGCCGAGACCGCGCCGACCACGATGATGATCACCAGGGCGGTGATCGCGCGCAGCACGCCCTCGACGGTCTCCGCGAGATCCACCAGCTGGTTCACGGGGTCCAGGGACGAGGACTGCGCGTAGCCGAAGACGATGAACACGGCGTGCGCCAGCAGCAGCCACAGCACCGAGAAGCCCGTCCAGCGGTGCCAGGACGTCAGCCGGTCCATGCCGATCCGCCGGTCGAACCACGGCAGCCGCGCCACCAGCAGCAGTTGGAACGCCATGAGCAGCGCCCCGTACAGCCCAGCCAGCCGCCCCAGCACGATCAGCGTGTTCGAGGCGAAACCGGCCTGGACGAAGAAGACGGTCACCACGACCGCGTTGGCCAGCAGCACCGCGTACAGGCCGGTGCGGCCCACCACTCGGGGGCGCACCCCCGGGCGGGGTGCGGCGGGGCGTTCCTGGAGGGTCGTCACGATCGGCAGCTCCTTGATCGGATCCTGGGACACCGAGCTTGGCGCGGGGGAGCTGTCGGAACACTGTCACCCAACTTTCAAGTACTTATCGATCCGGCGGCGAAGGCTCGGGCGGCTATGGCGGCACCGGACATGTGAAGCACTATGAGCGGGTGGAAAAAGTACGACTCCTCGTCGTCGACGACGACCCGCCCATCGCCGACCTCGTCGCGACCGTCGCCCGCTACGAGGGCTGGGAGGCGGTCACGGCGTACTCCGGCGAGGACGCGCTGCAGCGGGCCGCCGAGTTCCACCCGGACATCGTGGTGCTCGACCTGATGCTGCCCGGCGTCGACGGCTTCGGCGTCCTGGACCGGCTGCGCGCCTCCGGCACGATGGTGCCGGTGGTGTTCCTCACCGCCCGCGACGGCGTCGCCGACCGGGTCGCGGGCCTGACCCGGGGCGGCGACGACTACCTGGTCAAGCCGTTCGCCGTGGAGGAGCTGATGGCCCGGCTGCGCACCGTGCTGCGGCGCAGCGCCGGGCCCGCCTTCCAGCGGTCCGTGCTCCAGGTCGGCGACCTGACCATGGACGAGGACACCCGCGAGGTGCGGCGCGGCGAGAAGCTGCTGTCGCTCACCCCGACCGAGTACGAGGTGCTGCGCTACCTGATGCGCAAGTCGCCCACCGTGCTCACCAAGGCGCAGATCCTCGACCACGTGTGGGAGTACGGCTTCGGCGGCCGCTCCAACGTCGTCGAGCTGGTCATCAGCCGGCTGCGCCGCAAGCTCGACGAGACCGACGACGGCGGCGCGCCGCTGATCCACACCGTGCGCGGATTCGGGTACGTCCTGCGACAGGCCTCCGAGTGATCGCCCGGCTGCGGCGGGCCTACCGCGGGATGCGCCTGGGCACCCGGCTGGCCCTCGGCCTCGGCGCCCTGTCGCTGGTCGTGTTCGCCGTCGTCGGCACGGCCCTCACCACCTACATGCGCGACTACCTGTCGGCGCAGCTCGACACCCAGCTGGCGCAGGCCCAGATCGCCCAGTCCAAGAGCATCGCGGACTACGGCACGCTCACGGGCAAGAAGTACTACAGCTGGTTCTACGCCGTGTACGACGTCTCGGACGGCACGCCCGAGCTGCGCAGGCCCGAGGACCCCGCCGACCTGCCGAAGGACGTCGACGACCTCACCGCCCTGGCCTCGGCGCAGACCACCGCCCACCAGGAACTCCTGCGCACCGAGCACCTCAGGGGCGCCGGTACCTACCGGCTGCGCGCCTGCGAGGTCGAGCCCGGGGTGGTCCTGGTGAGCGCCGCGCCCATGGAGGACATCGAGGACACGGTCGGGCAGCTCATCACCATCCAGGTCGTCACCTTCGCGCTCGCGCTGCTCGCCCTGGTGGTCTTCGGCCGCCGCATGCTGCGCCGCGGGCTGAAGCCGCTCAGCGACATGGCGTCCACCGCGCACGGCATCGCCTCGCACGACCTGACCGAGTCGGCTGCCCGGCTGCCGCTGCGCGCCGACGGCCGGGACGGCGGCCCGGAGGTGGACGAGCTGCGCACCGCCTTCAACACGATGCTGGAGCACATCGACGACTCCCTCGCCGTGCGCGCTCAGGCCGAGCAGCGGCTGCGCCGGTTCGTCGCCGACGCCTCGCACGAGCTGCGCACCCCGCTGATGTCGGTACGCGGCTACGCCGACCTCTTCCAGTACGCCGCCGCCAACGCCCCCGAGGAACGCGACCGGCACCTGGCCCGGCTGCGTGCCGAGGCCGCCCGCATGGGCATCCTCCTGGACGACCTGCTGCTGCTCGCCCGGCTGGACGCGGCGGAGGTGGAGGCGCCGCTGCGGCTGGAGGACGCCGACCTGGCGGAGCTCGTGCGCCAGGCCGCGGACGCCTTCCGGGCCAGCCGCCCCGACCACCCGCTGACGGTGACCGCCGGCCCGGCGGCGCTCACGGTGCGCCTGGACCCGCAGCGCGTCCGGCAGGTCCTGGACAACCTCCTCGCCAACGCCGCCGTGCACACCCCGCCCGGAACCCCGGTGTCCGTGGACGTCGCCGTCGACTCCGGCACCGCCCTGGTCCGGATCGCCGACGCGGGGCCCGGCATCCCGCCCGAGGACCAGGAGCGCGTCTTCGACCGCTTCTACCGCGTCGACAAGGCCCGCAGCCGCGACCGCGGCGGCAGCGGCCTCGGCCTGGCGGTCGCCCACTCCCTGGTCCGGGCCCACGGCGGCCGCATCGAACTCGACAGCGAACCGGGGGCGACGGTGTTCACCGTGCGGCTGCCACTGGCCGGGGCCGGGGTTCCGGCCGCCCCGGGGCCGGAAACAGCAGCCGTCTAGACTCGACCGGCAACATGCCGTACGACCATGGCCAAAGCTTCCGCCAACCCGAAGGGCCCGGCGTCTTGATACGGATCGATTCAGTCACCAAGCGCTACCCGGACGGCACGGTGGCGGTCGACCGGCTCTCACTGGAGATACCCGACCGCTCGATCACCGTCCTCGTCGGACCGTCGGGCTGCGGCAAGACGACCACCCTGCGGATGATCAACCGGATGGTCGAACCGAGCGAGGGAACGATCCTCCTCGACGGCGAGGACATCCTGCGGCAGCCCGTCACCACCCTGCGCCGGTCCATGGGTTACGTCATCCAGAACGCCGGCCTCTTCCAGCACCGCACGATCCTCGACAACATCGCGACCGTGCCCCGCATGCTCGGCTGGGGCAAGCAGAAGGCCCGGGCGCGGGCCGCGGAGCTGATGGAGCGGGTCGGGCTCGACGCCGCGCTCGCCCAGCGGTACCCGTACCAGCTGTCCGGCGGCCAGCAGCAGCGCGTCGGCGTGGCCCGGGCGCTCGCCGCCGACCCGCCCGTGCTGCTCATGGACGAGCCGTTCTCGGCGGTCGACCCGGTGGTGCGCAAGGGACTCCAGGACGAACTGCTGCGCATCCAGGACGAGTTGGGCAAGACCATCGTCTTCGTCACCCATGACATCGACGAGGCGATCAAGCTCGGCACGATGGTCGCCGTGATGCGCACCGGCGGCCACCTCGCCCAGTACGCGCCCCCGGCCGAGCTGCTGTCCAGCCCCGCCGACGCCTTCGTCGAGGACTTCCTCGGCGGCGACCGCGGCATCCGGCGGCTGTCCTTCTTCCCGTCCGCCCGGCTGGAGTTGACGAGCGAGCCGGTGATCCCGCTCGACGCCACCGCCGAGCAGATCGCCGCCCCCGACGCCCCCTACCTCCTCGTGACCGACGCGGACGGCCGGCCCCTCGGCTGGAGCGCGCCGCGGGACCTGGTCGCAGGCGACATCCGGCCGGAGCGGCTGCTCTCCTACGGGCGGCCGTTCGTGCCCGGCACCGACTCGCTGCGGGTCGCCCTCGACTGCGCGGTGCTGTCGCCGACCGGCTGGGCCGTCGCCGTGGACACCGGCGGGCGGGTGACCGGCGTCGTCTCGCAGCAGACCATCGGCGAGGCGATCCGCAGCGCCCACGCGGCGGGGCGCGACGACGAGAAGGTCGCCGGATGAGCGACTTCCTGCACGACTTCTTCGACATGCCGAGCGACCTCCAGCACAGCTGGATCGGGCTGGTCGGACTGCACTTGAGAGAGGCCCTGCTGCCGGTCGCGGCCGGGCTGCTCCTGGCGCTGCCGATCGCCCAGCTCTGCATCCGCTTCCGCTGGCTCTACCCGCCCGTCCTCGGCGTCACGACCGTGCTGTACGCCGTCCCGTCGCTGGCGTTCTTCGTCGTCCTCATCAACTACACCGGGCAGACCGAACTCACGGTGATGATCCCGCTGGCGGTGTACAGCCTGGTGGTGCTCGTCCCGGCGATCGTCGACGGGGTGCGCTCGGTGCCCCCGGAGACCCTGTCCGCGGCCACCGCCATGGGCTTTGGGCCCATACGGCGGTACTTCCAGGTGCAGTTGCCGATCGCGGTCCCGGCGATCATCGCCGGCCTGCGGGTGGCGACCGTGTCGAGCATCTCCCTCGTCAGCGTCGGCATGCTGATCGGCAACCAGGGCGCGCTCGGCAACCTGCTCCACGACGCGCAGATCTACAACCGGCCCGAACTGACCTGGAACTCCGTGATCACCACGGCCCTCCTGGCGATCGTCGTCGACGCCCTGCTGGTCCTCGTGCGCGTGCTGCTCACGCCGTGGATGCCCAGCGGCACGGCCGGCCGCAAGCAGGCGCCCGCCCTCAAGGACGCAGCCCGGTGAACGTACTCAACTTCGTCAACGCCTTCTTCAGCGACAGCGCCCACTGGCAGGGCTACGACGGCATCCCCGCCCGCCTCGGGGAACACGTGCAGTACACCCTGGAGGCCCTCGCCCTCGCCGCCGCCATCGGACTGCCGATCGGCCTGGTCACCGGCCACTACGGGCGCGGCGGGAACGCCCTGTCCCTGGTCGCCACCGCCGGGCGGGCCCTGCCCAGTTTCGGCCTGCTGGTGCTGATGACGACCCTGCTGGGGTTCGGGATGCTGCCCGTGATGATCCCGCTGGTCGTCCTCGCCGTCCCGCCGATCCTGGTCACCACCTACGAGGCGATGCGCTCCGTCGACCCCTCGCCGGTGGACGCCGCCCGCGGCATGGGCATGCACGAGTCCCGGATCCTCTTCCAGGTCGAACTGCCGGTCGCGCTGCCGCTGATCCTCAGCGGCCTGCGCTCGGCGGCCATCCAGATCGTGTCGACGGCGACCATCGCCGCGTACGTCAGCCTCGGCGGCCTCGGGCGGTACATCGTCGACGGCCTCTACCAGCGCAACTACGAGAAGGTGGTGGGCGGCGCGACCCTGGTGGCCGTCCTGGCGCTGGTCACGCTCGCGCTGTTCTGGGCCGTGTCGCGGGTCGCGGTGTCGCCGGGCGTGCGCAGGGGATGAGAGGCCGGGTTGCCGTAGTTTGCAGAGACCGGGTTGCCGTAGTTTGTCGCACATCGACGCCGATCGGTAACCAGGCTGCTCTTGACTGACCGAATACCGGCTGGCTTGGATCGGTGAGTGATTACTACGGCGAAGAGCAGCACCCGGTCCATCACGAGGCACCCCCGCGCGGCCGCAGTCGCGCTCGCCGCGGCGGCGGCTCTTCTCGGAGGCTGTTCCTCCGGCGGCACCTCCGACGACCCGCTCAAGGGCGGCGGAGCCGAGAGCGGCACCGTCGTGGTCGGCTCCAACAACTTCGCCGAGAGCATCCTGCTCGCCGACATCTACGGCGAGGCCCTCAAGGCCAAGGGCATCAAGGTCACTTACAAGCCCAACATCGGCAGCCGTGAGACCACGTACGGTCTGATGAAGAACGGCGCCATCACGCTGCTGCCGGAGTACAACGGCTCCCTGCTGGCGTACCTCGACTCCAAGGCCAAGCCGAAGACGGTCGAGGAGACCACGACCGCGATCAACGGCAAGCTCGACCCCAAGCTGGAGCTGCTGAAGCCGTCGGCCGCGCAGAACAAGGACTCCGTGACCCTCAACGCGCAGACGGCGAAGAAGTACAAGCTCACCTCCGACTCCTCCATCGGGGAGCTCAAGGACGTCGCCAAGGACCTGGTGTTCGGCGGCTCCCCGGAGTTCCAGACCCGGCACCAGGGCCTGGTGGGCCTGAAGTCGGTGTACGGCCTTGAGTTCAAGTCCTTCAAGTCCCTCGACGCGGGCGGGCCGCTGACCCAGACGGCGCTGAGGAAGAACACCGTGCAGGCCGCGGACCTCTTCACCACCGACCCGACCATCGCGCGGGACAAGTTCGTCGTCCTGAAGGACCCGGAGAACCTCTTCGGCTTCCAGAACGTGCAGCCGCTGGTCCGCAAGGGCGAGCTGTCCAAGGAGGGAGCCGAGGCGCTCGACGCGGTCTCGGCCAAGCTCGACACGAAGGCACTGCTCCAACTGGACGCGCAGGTACAGCTGGAGAAGAAGGACCCGCTGGACGTGGCCAAGGCGTGGCTGAAGTCGGCGGGCCTGGTCTGAGCCGGCTGACCGTCACGGTGCGATAACGGTCCGGGCGGATCCCGAGCGGATCGAACGCGGGCCGGGGGTGGGGCGTCACAGGGACGGAACCATCCCCGGTCACCGCGAATCCCTGGGAGCGTCATGCGTACCGACATGACCCGCGCCGCCCGTCTCCTGCTCGTCCTCACCCTGTCCGCCGCCGGAGCCGGTGCCGCCGCGGGGTGCGGCACGGCGGAAGCCGGCCGCACCGATCCCGCGCCGTCCCCGCGTTCGAACGACCGCGCCCATCGGGTCGCAAAGGCCTGGGACGGCTCCCGGGCCGCCGCACAGTGGCGCGCGGGCTACCACCCCGTCGCACCGGTCGTCCAACTGCCCGCGGGCGGCCTCCGCGACGACGCCGACCGCCGCGCGTACGCGACCGGCACCTTCGACCTGAAGGCGCCGCTCCCCTCCGCCCGGGGGAAGAGCGGCCGGGTGACGTGGCAGGAAGGGGGCTCGCTCACCAGGCCCCTCATGCCGGCCGAGCGGGCCTACCGGACCCTGGACGGCAACAGCGGCCCCGGTCCCCGGCTGACCGTCACCAAGGCCGAGTCGGGGGACATGACCGTGCTCACCGGTCGCGGTCCGGCGACCGTCCCGGCCTGGCTTTTCACCCTGAAGGGCTATGCCACTCCTCTGAAGACGGCCGCCGTGAACCCCTCGGAGGTGCCCAAGTCGCCCATCGCGCCGCTCGGGCCGGACGTCCCCACGGACGTGCTGGCGCCGCTCGGCGGTCTGACAGGGGTGGCGCAGGACGGCCGGTCCGTCACCGTGGTGGCGCACCACGGATCCTGCGACGACGGCCCCGTCGTGACGGCGCTGGAGACGCGCGGCAGCGTCGTCCTGTCCGCCTCCGTGACCGGCACCGACGACGGCCCCTGCACGAGTGACCTGCGCGGCGAGAAGGTGACGGTGAAGCTGGACCGGCCGGTCGGCGGCCGCGTCGTCCTGGACGCGTTCACGGGCCGCCCGGTGCCGTACACCGAGTGGCCCGGGCCCACACCCGGCCGGGGCTGAGACACCGCCGGTCGCGGGCCCGCACCGCCTGCCTCAGGCCTGTACCGCCGTCGCGATCAACTGGTCGATCAGGGCGATCAGCACATCCCGGCACGACTCCCGCTCCCGCGCGTCGCACAGCAGCACCTGCACGTGCTCCGGCACGGCGAGGGCGTCCCGGATGTCCTCGGGCGGATACGGGTGTTCGCCGTGGAAGCCGTTGACCCCGACGACGAACGGGATGCCCCGGCGTTCGAAGAAGTCGATCGCGGCGAAGCTGGACTCGGGTCTGCGGACGTCGACCAGGACCACGGCCCCGAGCGCGCCGAGGGCCAGGTCGTTCCACATGAACCAGAACCGCTGCTGCCCCGGCGTACCGAACAGGTACAGCACCAGGTCCCGGCTGATGGTGATGCGGCCGAAGTCCAGGGCCACGGTGGTGGCCCGCTTCTCCTCGATACCGTCCAGGTCGTCGACGCCCAGACCGGCCATGGTCAGGGGTTCCTCGGTGCGCAGCGGGGCGATCTCGCTGACCGACCCGACCATGGTGGTCTTGCCCACGCCGAAGCCGCCGGCGATGAGGATCTTGACCGTGTCGGGTGCCGAGGACGCGTCGGTGGCGACGTCAGAGCCGGCCAAGGCCGTCCCTCACTTTCTGCAGCAGGTCCAGGTCCGGAGCGGTACGGGAGACGAGGCGCGGCGGACGGACGGTGATCCGGCCCGCCTCCAGCAGGTCGCAGAGCAGGATGGCGACCACGCTCACCGGCAGGTCGAGCCGGGCGGCCAGCTCCGCCACGGCCAGCGGCTCGGCGCACAACCGGAGGATCCGGGTGTGTTCGGGCTGGCACCGGGCCGCCGCATCGGGCTGCGGATCGACCGCGGTCACCGTCGCTATGAGCGTGAAGTCGGCGCGGCTGGGCCGGGTCCGGCCACCAGTCAGCGCGAACGGCCGTACGAGCCGCCCCGCCGAGTCGCCTCCTCCCACCTCACACGCCGGGGTCGACAACGGGACCGGCCACGCCCCGCGGTGCCGCGCTGAGGTGCTCGCCGATCTTCTTCACCAGCATGTTCATCTGGTACGCCACCACACCGACGTCCGCGCCCGGCCCGGTGAGCACCACGAGGTGCGCGCCGGGACCGGCGGAGGTGAGGATCAGATAGCTGTTGGCCATCTCGATGAGCGCCTGGCGCACCGGACCGCCCCGGAAGTCCATGCTGACGCCCTTGCTGAGGCTCATCAGGCCGGACGCGGTCGCCGCGAGCCGCTCGGCGTCGTCGCGCAGGAATCCGGTGGACTTGCTGACCACCAGGCCGTCCTCGGACAGCACCACGGCCTGGTTCACGTCGGCGACCCGCTCCACGAGTCCGGTCAGCAGCTGGTCGAGCTGGGTGTGCGTGGCGGGGATGGGGCGTGTCATTGCGGTGTCCTTCGTCAGCGGTCGGCGGGCGGAGTCGAGGGGACGGGGCCTGCGGCGGCCTGCGGAGGTGGTGCGGCCGCGTCCTCGTCGCATGGCTGCTCGGCGTCGTCGTCACGGGCCCGGAGCGTGCCGCGCTGGAAGCCGGCCAGGGACGAGGCGGCCGCCTCCGCGGTGAAGTCGTCGGGGGAGCCGTCGTCCTCGGCGGGCGCCGACTCCTCGCGCAGTTCCTGCACCAGGCTCGTCTGCGGCACCCGGCGGGGGAGCGGGGCGAGACCGTCCCGGCGGGGGACGACCTCGCGGGCGGCGGGCGCGGCGGCAGGGGCGGCCGCGGTGGTGGTGGCCGTGGCGGTCCGGACCGATGTGAAGGGCCGGGGCTCGCGGGCGCCCCCGGCGGTGCCCGCGGCGCCCCGCGGCTCCTCGGCGGTGGCCATGGCGCTGCCGGCGGCCGCCGGGCTGCGCCCGTCCTCCGGGCCGTCACCGGCCCGCGGGCCGTCGCCCGCTCCCCTCGGGCCGACGAGGGCGGCCAGGCCGTTCACACCGGCCGTGTCCTTGCCGTCCCGGGTGCCCGGCGCGCCGGACTCCGGGGCCTCACGCACCACGATGTCGTGCGGTATCAGCACGATCGCCGTGGTTCCGCCGTACGGCGAGGCGCGCAGGGTGACGGCGATGCCGTGCCGGTGGGCCAGCTGGGCGATCACGAACATGCCGAGCCGCAGGTCGTCGGCGAGCGCCACCACGTCGAACTGCGGGGGCACCGAGAGCTGTTCGTTGAAGGACGCGTAGTCCTCCTCCGACATGCCGAGGCCGCGGTCCTCGACCTCGACGGCCAGGCCCTTGGCGACCATCCCGGCCCGCACCGTGACGGGGCTCGGGGCGGGCGAGTACGCGGTCGCGTTGTCGATGAGCTCGGCCAGCAGGTGGATGACGTCGGCCACCGCGGGCGGCGCGACGCACACCTCCTCGTCGGTGTGCACCTCCACCCGCTGGTACTCGGCGACCTCGCCGACCGCGCTGCGCAGGATGTCGACCAGCGCGACCGGCTCCGTCCAGCTGCGGCCGGGCCGTTCGCCGCTGACGATGACGAGGTTCTCCTCGTAGCGGCGCAACTGGCTGGCCGTGGAGTCCAGTTCGTACAGGCCCTTGAGGATGTCGGGGTCGGTGTGCTCGCGTTCCAGCGTGTCGAGCCGGCTGAGCTGGAGGTTGACCAGGTTCTGGCTCTGCCGGGCGATGCCCAGGATGACCTTCTGGAAGCCGCGCCGGGTGTCGGCGAGTTCGACCGCGGTGTGCACGGCCGTGCGCTGGGCGGTGTTGAACGCCTGCGCCACCTGGCCCAGTTCGTCGTGACCGTAGTCCAGCGGTGTCGTCGCGGACTCCGGGTCGACCGTCTCGCCCCGGTCGAGGCGGGCCACCACGTCGGGCAGCCGTTCCTGCGCGAGGCTGACGGCGGCCCGGCGCAGTCCGCGCAGCCGCCGGGACAGCGAACGCGTGATCCGCCAGGACATGCCGACGCACACCAGCAGCGCGAGCAGCCCGCCGGCGCTCAGGATCCCCGCCTTGATCAGCAGCGCGTCCGCCTTGTCGGCGCTGCGTTCGAGCAGGCCCGTCGTCTGCCGCTGGATCAGGCCCGCGTAGTGGTCGGAGAGTTTGTCCATGGCGGCGTTCCACCGCTTCTGGGTGTCCGGCAGGGCGATCCGGTCCGAGGCGGCGCCGGCGTTGCGGGCCGCCAGCACCTGGTCCTCGATGGACTGGAGCGTCTGCCACTCCGGGCTCGCCAGGATCCGCTCGGTCTGTGCCTTGGCGCTGCCGGTCAGCTGGGGCACGACCTGGTCCTGGACGAGCCAGCGCCGGGTGTTCACCAGCTCCGTGAACTGCACCCAGGCCTTGTCGTCGAGGTGTCCGGACGGCCACGCCAGGGTGAGCTGCGCGTCCTCCCGGGACACCAGCTCCGCCGCGTGCTCCAGGGCGACCAGCGGACCGGCCTGCGAGGTGAGGTCGCCGTCGTCGACCTGCGAGAGCTCCTGGAAGGCGTGGATCTGGTCGTCGATGATCGAGGAGTACTGGTCCAGCGCCTGCTGCGCGGTGATGTCGGTCGGGCGGTCCACCTGGTCGCGGTAGTACTCCAGGCTGCCCACCGAGCCCAGCACCGAGTACAGCCGGTCCGATACGCGGGAGGGCGCCTTCTCGATCGCGTCCGCCTGCCCGACCAGCTTCCCGACCGCCGCGTCGGTCTCCTCGCGCTGTTTGTCGAGGGCGGCCCGGGAGCCGTGCGGGGAGGCCAGCCAGGCCGCCGACAGGCTGCGTTCCCGCTGGAGGGCGAGTGTCGTGTCGGTGCCCATGGCACCGGTCGACCGGCTCAGCTCCGTCTGGTCGCGCAGCCGAAGCCCCTCCGAGAACATCTGGATGGTCGTCACGCCCCACATGGCGGCGAGGGTGACGCTGGGCACCAGGGCCAGAAGCACCAGGGAGAGGCGTATGGAACCGAGACGGCGCCGGGCACCTGTCCGTCGAGACATCGTCGTCCTAGGGCGATCAGCGGGGAGGGAGGAACGGGAAAGCGGAACGGGCGGGGCGGGGGATGGGAGTGGGGGACGGGCGCGAGGGGTTTCGCGTGCCGGTTACGGCACATGGGATGCGCAGGATGTTATCGGTACAAGAGACCACAGGGCCCGGGCCTGACCGAATCTTTGGCGACACCGTCACAGGAAGGGTCCGGTCACCGGGTCCCGGCGGCGGCGAAACGTGCCACCGCGGACACGTTGGACCTCGTCACGAACGCGGGGCCGGTGAGCACCGGGGCCGTCCCGCCGCCGCTGATGTTGCCGTTGGTCCGGTACAGCCACAGGGCGTCCACCGCCAGGTAGCCCTGCAGGTAGGGCTGCTGGTCGACGGCGAACTGCACCTTGCCGCTGCGGACCGCCTCGACCAGGTCCTTGTTGAGGTCGAAGGTGGCGACCTTGGCTCTGCTGCCGGCCTGCTTGACGGCGTCGACCGCGCTGAGCCCGTACTGGGCGCCCAGGGTGACGACCTCGTCGATGCTGGAGTCCTGCCGCAGCCGGGACGCGATCGTGGCGGTCACCGCGTTCATGTCGGCGCCGTCCACGTACACGTTGTCGGTCTCGCCGCGGAACGTCTTGCGCACGCCGGCGCAGCGGGCCTCCAGCGCGACGTTGCCCCGCTCGTGCACGACGCACAGGGCGTGCTTGGCCTTGACCTCGTCCAGCTTGTCGCCGACGGCCCGGCCGGCGACGGACTCGTCCTGGCCGAAGTACTCCAGCAGTCCCGCCGGCCGCCAGGCGTCGATACCGGAGTTGAGCCCGACGACGGGGATGCCGGCCGCCTTGGCCTGGGCGATCGGGCCCCGCATGGCCGCCGGCTTGGCGAGCGTCACGGCGATGCCGTCGACCTTGTCGCGGACCGCTTCGCGCACCAGCGCGGCCTGCGCGGCCGCGTCGGCGTCGCTGGCGTACGTCAGGTCGATGCCGTCCTTGGCCGCCGCCGTCTCGGCGCCCCGGCGCACCAGGTCCCAGAAGGCGTCGCCCTTGCCGCCGTGGGTGACCAGGGCGACCTTCATCCCGCCGCCCGGCCCGCCCACCGGGTCCGCGTCGGGCCCGTCGTCACTCGTGCCGAGGACGGAACAGCCGGCCACCAGCAGACACACGGCGGACACCAGGGCCGCGACACGGGTGAGTCTCGCGGAGGTGTGCGGCGGGGGAGGAGTCTTCATGAGGGGCGGACCTCGCTGTGCGGCCGAGCAAGAGCAGGATGAGAGCCGGTCGGACCGCACTCGAGCACGGGCCGGATGACTCTCGTTGGCCCGGAGCCAACCGTGTGTGACCACTGGGCGTCAAGTGAGCAGCCACATGCCGTGAGTTAGCGCTGCCGCATCGTGATGATCTGTCCGACGGGTCGAACATGGGAGGTCATCCCCATGATTTTCATACCGTCCGTGCGGTTCGGGCCCCGGCGTCCCGCACGGAAAAGGCCTCCCGGCCCGGCCGCCGGGGCCGCCTAGACTGGTGCGGCTCGCAGGACGACGGAGGCGACGGAAGGGGCGCGACGGTGGCGGCAGCCGGCAGTGGCTTCGAGGACCCGCCCGCCGACGTGCTCGACCGGGCGGCCGCGGCCTTCGGGCTGCTGGCCTCGCCCGCCCGGCTGCACATCGTCTGGGCGCTGGCCCAGGGCGAGAGCGACGTGAGCGGGCTCGCCGAGCGGGTCGGCGGCGCGCTGCCCGCGGTCAGCCAGCACCTCACCAAGCTGAAGCTGGCCGGACTCGTCGGTTCCCGACGCGAGGGCCGCCGGCAGGTGTACTACGTCGACGACCCCGACGTCGTCGACGTCGTACGGCTCCTGGTGGGCCGGCTCACGGACCAGGCGGCGCCGCCGCGCCGCCGCCTCCATGGCCTCTGAGACCGCCGGCGGCACCACCCTGGAGGTGCTGCGGCGGCTGGAGTCGGGCCCCCGGGGACTGACCGAGACCGAGGCCGCGGCCAGGCTGCTCACCCACGGCGAGAACACCCTGCCGGACCGCCGCACGCCGTCCTGGCCCCGCAGGTGCGCGCACGCCCTGCGCGACCCCTTCACCGCCGTCCTGCTCTGCCTCGGCCTGGTGTCCGCCGCCGTCGCCTCCTGGGGCACCGCCGTGGTCATCCTCGCCCTGGTCGCGGTCAGCTGCGTGCTGCGCGCCGGCGGGGAGCACCGGGCCGACCGCTCCATGGCCGCCCTGCGCGAACTGGTCGCCGGCACGGCCACGGTGCTGCGGCGCGACACCGACCGGGAACCGCCCCGGCCCCGCGAGGTGCCGGTCCCGGACCTCGTCCCCGGCGACGTCCTGCGCCTCGGCCCCGGCGACCTCGTCCCGGCGGACGTACGACTGCTGCGCGCCCGCGGACTCACGGTGCACCAGGCCGCCCTCACCGGGGAGTCGGCGCCGGCGGCCAAGAAGGCGGTGGAGGGACCGGCCGGATCCGGAGGGGACGACGAGACCCCGCTGTGTTTCCAGGGCAGCACCGTCGCCACGGGCAGCGGTACGGCCGTCGTGGTCGCGACCGGGGACGGCACCCGGTTCGCCGCCGCTCACCGGCAACCGGCCAGCCCCCGGGACGGCGGGGCCTTCGACCGGTCCGTGCACGGCATCTCCTGGGTGCTGATCCGCTTCATGCTGCTGACGCCGCCCCTCGTCCTGATGGCGAACGCCGCGCTGCGCGGACGCGGCCTGGAGACCCTGCCCTTCGCCGTCGCTGTCGCCGTCGGGCTGACGCCCGAGATGCTGCCGGTGATCGTCACCACCTGCCTGGCCCGGGGTGCCGCCCTGCTCGCCCGCACCCACGGCGTCATCGTCAAACGGCTGCCCGCGCTGCACGACCTGGGCGCGGTCGACGTGCTGTGCGTCGACAAGACCGGCACCCTCACCCAGGACCGGCCGGTCGTCGCACGGGCCCTCGACCCGGCCGGCCGGGACGACCCGGAGGTGCTGCGCTGGGCCGCCGTCGGCGCCTGGTGGACCCTCCAGCTCGCCGAACTGCCCGCGCCCGACGCCCTGGACGAGGCCTTGCTGGCGGCGGCCGGGCCGGTGGGCGAGGAGTACGACGGGGTGGACGCCGTGCCGTTCGACCCGGTGCGGCGCCTCTCGACGGCGGTGGTGCGCGGCTCCCTCGGGCGTCACACCGTCGTCGTCACCGGCGCCGCCGAGGCCGTGGTGGAGCGCTGTGCGACGGAGCCCGGCGAGCGCGACCGGCTGCTGGCGCTCGCCGCCCGGGAGGCGGACGCCGGGCTGCGGGTGCTGGCCGTCGCCACGGCCGACCGCCCCGCCGGCGCGCCCGGGCCGCCCGACCCGCGGGGCCTGGCCTTCCGGGGCCTGGTGACCTTCCGGGACGCCCTCGCCCCGACCGCCGCCGAGGCCCTGCGCGCACTGGCCGACCGGGGCGTCACCGTGAAGGTCCTCACCGGCGACCATCCGGCCACAGCAGCCCGGGCCTGCCACGAACTCGGCCTGGACCCCGGGGAGATACGCACCGCCGCACAGCTGCAAGGCCCCGAGGCCGCCGACCGGGCGACCGTCGTCGCCCGCTGCACCCCGCAGGACAAGGCCCGGGTCGTCGCCGCCCTGCGCGCCGCCGGGCACACCGTCGGCTTCCTCGGCGACGGCGTGAACGACGTGGCCGCGCTGCGTGCCGCCGACGTCGGCCTCGCGCCCCGCTCCGCCGTCGGCGTGGCACGGGAGAGCGCCGACGTCGTGCTCGTCGAGAAGGAACTCACGGCGATCGGCCACGCGATCACCGCCGGGCGGCACGCGAGCGGCAACATCGCCTCGTACCTGCGCGTCACGCTCTCGTCCAACCTGGGCAACGTCGTCGCGATGCTCGCCGCGGGTCTGCTCCTGCCCTTCCTGCCGATGCTCCCGGCCCAGGTGCTCGCCCAGAACCTGTGCTTCGACGCGGCCCAGCTCGCCTTCGCCCACGACCGTCCCGGCGCGGCGGCCCTGCGCGGTCCGGCCGTGCTGCGGCCGCGCTCCTTCCTCCGGTTCGTCACCGGCTTCGGCCTGCTCAACGCGGTCGCCGACCTCGCCACCTTCGCCGTCCTCGCGTTCGCGCTCGACGGCCCCGACGCCGTCGACGACGAAGCCGTCTTCCACTCCGCCTGGTTCACCGAGAACCTGCTCACCCAGGCCCTGGTGATGCTGCTCCTGCGCACCGGCCGGCGCGACGAGGGGAGCCGGGCCCCCGGCCCGGTCTCTCTCGCGGCGGCCGGCCTCGCCGCCGTCGGCCTGCTGCTGCCGCCGAGCTCCCTCGGCACGGCCCTCGGCATGACGGCCCTGCCCGCCGCGTACTACCTCCTGCCGGCCGTCGTCCTCGGGCTGTACGCCGTAGCCCTGTGGGCGGCCGGGGGCCGGCAGAGGCGGCGTCAGCCGTAGGTGAGGTTCGAGCAGGGGTTGTCGTCCGCGGACCGGGCCCCGGCGGCGACCTCCGACGGTACGGCGGACGGAGCCGGGGACGCGGACGCGGTCGCCGTCGGGCTGTCCGCGTACGACTGTCCCAGCACGACACTGATCCCGCTGCCGGTCACGGGCTGGAGCTCCGCACCGGGGAAGGCCGCCGCCACCGTCCGGGCCCGGTCCTCCAGGCCGGGGCCGTACTCGACCAGTGTCGTGGTGTGGTCCTGGGTGGACGCGGTCGCCGTGCCCGTGACGGTGAAGCCGTCCGAGGTGAGAGCGGCGGCGGCGCGGGCGGCCAGGCCGGGGACGGAGGTGCCGTTGTAGACGGCGACGTCGATGCCCGCACCCGAGACCGGCCTGGGGGAGGCGGACGCTGCGGAACCCGGCGTTTGGGTCCTCTTCCCGCCGGCGCTCTTGCCGTCGATCGTGCGGTCGGCCCGGAGCGCGGCCCACAGGGCGTCGGCGTCCGGCTGCACGATCGCGACCCGCGAACCCTCGTAGCGCCACGGCAGGGTCACGAATTTCGTGTTGTGCAGGTCGATGTCCTTCAGGGACAACGCGAAGGACATCAGCTTGTCCGCGGAGCCGAGGCCGGGGTCGACGGTCAGCGACTTCGTGGCGGCCTCGGCCAGCGGCAGCAGCCGCGTCGGAGTGAAGCCCTCGCTCTTCACCTCCTTCAGCAGGCTCGCCACGAACGCCTGCTGGCGCTTGATCCGGCCGATGTCGGAACCGTCGCCGATGCCGTGCCGGATGCGGACGTAGTCCAGCGCCTTCTGGCCCGCGACGGTCTGCTCGCCCTTGTGGAAGAGCAGCTTGCCCGGGGCGGTGAGGTGCGGGTTCAGATCGTTCTCGTAGACGTCCTGCGGCAGGCACACCTTGACACCGCCCACCACGTCCGTCAGCCGGGCGAAGCCCTTGAAGTCGACGACGACGGTGTGGTCCACGCGCAGGCCGGTGAGCTGTTCGACGGTGTTCTGCGTGCAGGCGGGGTTGCCCTTGGCCGTCTGGCCGACCGAGTACGCCGCGTTGAACATCGTGTCCGGCTGTGCCTTCGTCCAGCCTCCGTCGGGCAGCTTGCACGGCGGGATGGTCACCAGGGTGTCTCGGGGGATGGAGACGGCGAGGGCGTGCCGGTGGTCGGCGTAGACGTGCAGCAGGAACGCGGTGTCGGAGCGGCCGACGTCGTCCTTGTCGCCGCCGCCCAGCGCCTCGTTGCCGCCGGTGCGGGTGTCGGAACCGATGACCAGGACGTTCTCGCCCTGCGACGAACCGGCCTCGGGGCGGTTGTCGGAGAGGCCGCCCGAGTCGAAGGTGCTGATGTCGCCGTCCAGCTTCAGGTACAGCCAGCCGGCTCCGCCCGCGGCGAGCACGAGCAGGGCCAGGCAGACGACGAGCCCGACCCGTATGCCACGGCCGCGGTCACGGCCGCGCCGCCGACCGCGCCGCCGGCTGTCGTCCCGCGCGGCGGCCCTGTGCCGCGGCGGCTGAGTCCTCCGGTTGCTGGTGACCGTCATCGGCGTCTGTTTGCCTCTCACCCGGGGGTTGTACAGTTGCGCAATGTAGCAACTGTCGATGAGAGGGAGGGCATGACGTGCTGCGCAACGGACTGGAGCCCTGGCACCTGCTGATCGTGGCGATCGTCGTGATCGTCCTGTTCGGCTCGAAGAAACTCCCCGACACGGCGCGTTCGCTCGGCCGATCGATGCGGATCCTCAAGAGCGAGGCGAAGGCGCTGAAGGAGGAGGGCGCGGCGGACCCGGCCTCCGGAGATCCGGCCGGATCCGCCGCGCCGCCGGTCAGCCCGTCAGAACCGGCAGCGACCGATGGCCGTGGGAGATGAAAGAGTCCACGGGCCGCAGCTCGTCCGTGGGTACGGCGAGGGTGAGACCCGGGAACCGCGCGAACAGGGCCGGCAGGGCCACGCGCGCCTCCAGCCGGCCGAGCGGTGCGCCCAGGCAGTGGTGGACGCCGTATCCGAAGGCCAGATGATCCTTCACGGCGCGCGTGACGTCGAACGTGCCGGCGTCCGGGCCGTGCTGCTCCGGGTCGCGTCCGGCGGCGGCGTACGCGGCGAGGATCGCCTCGCCCTTGCGGATCACATGGCCCTCGGGGCCGCCCAGTTCGCCGAGGGGCAGGTCCTCCACGGCGTATCGCAGCGGCAGGCTGGCCACCGGCGCCTCGGCCCGCAGGGTCTCCTCGATCACGTCGTCCCAGGAGGCACGACCGCCGAGCACGTGCGCGAGCTGGTCGGGGTGGGCGAGCAGCGCGTGGACGGCGTTGTCGAGCAGGTTGACCGTCGTCTCGTGGCCGGCGCTGATCATCAGCATCAGCGTGTCGAGCAGCTCCTGCTCGCTGAGCCGCGTACCGCTCTCCTCCTCGTGGGCCGCGATCAGCGCGCTGGTCAGGTCGTCGCCGGGCGCCGCCCGTTTCGCGGCGACGAGCTCACCGAGGACGGCGTAGAACCGGGCGTAGGTGTCGGCGACTTCGGCCGCGTCGGCGGAGGTGTGGAAGACGCTGTCCACCACGGCGCGCAGCTCGGGCCCCAACTCCTCGGGTAATCCGAGCAGTTCGCCGATGACCTGGATGGGCAGCGGATAGCAGAACTCCTCCCGCAGATCGACCGCGTGACCGTCCGCCCCACCGCCCGCCCCGGCCTTGGCGACCCGGTCGAGCAGCGCCGCGGTGATCTCCTCGATCCGGGGCCGCAGCTCGGCGGTGCGGCGGGCGGTGAACGCCTTGGAGACGATGGTGCGCAGCCGTTTGTGGTCGGTGCCGTAGGCCGTGAACATGTTCTGCACCGCGACCCAGGTGTACAGCGGCCAGTCCGGCGAGACCTCGCCGTCCAGCCAGCGGTGCCAGTGCCGGCGCGCGTCCTTCGACACCCGCGGATCGGTGAGCAGCCGCTTCAGCAGCGGGGCGCTGCTGACCGCCCAGGCCGGGACACCGTGGGGGAGTTCGACGGGAGTGACGGGTCCGCGCTCGCGGATCCGGGCGGCCTCGCCGTGGATGTCGCGGCCGGTCGGGTCGATCACTATCGGGTGGGTGAACTCCATCGGACTCTCTCCCTGGGCTGGCGGCGGTTCGCGGGCACGCGGACGCCTCGTGGGGCGGTACGTGCCACGTCCAGCCAAGTGGCCGCGGCCGGGCGGCGCCAGAGGGCGGAGAAGCAGTGGCCTGTTTCAAGCGGTCTGGCCGGCCTCCCGCTCCACGGGCTGAGCCACCGCCTTCGCGGCCCGGGCCGCCTTCCTGCGCCGGCGCCTGCTGACGCGCGGCTCCTGGTCCGGCAGCCAGCCGAAGGTGAGGCAGCTGCCCACCACGCCCAGGAGCAGGCCCACGAAGAAGCCGCCCAGGTTCGAGGTCAGCCAGGACCCCAGGGAGACCAGCACTCCGATGACCGAGTAGAACAGGCGCTGGGAGGGGTTGAAGAGGATCAGCACGCCGCACAGCAGCATCACGGCCGGGAGCAGATAGCCGGCCAGGCCCTGCATGCCGACGTGCAGGATGACGTCCAGCGACGCCTTCAGGGTGAGCAGGACCTCCGCCCCGCCCAGGGCGAGCAGCAGCCCGCCCCAGAAGGGCCGGCCCGCCCGCCACTGGCGGAAGGCGGACCGGAACGTCCCGTGTGGACCGCCGGGCATCAGCAACCCGACCCGCTGAAGCCCAGTTTCAGCCCGGGCAGCTTGAACACACCGGCCGTCGTGGCGTAGTTGGTCTGCCGCAGCTTGGCGATGTGCACGGTGTCGGACTGCTGGCTGAACACGCCCTTCGGCCCACGGCCCTGTGGCCCGGCCTTGTTCAGCGTGCTGGCGTCGTTGCCGATCTCGATGTTCTTGAAGGCCGCGTCGCCCGTGAGCTCCGTGGAGTCGGTGGTCAGGTCGCTGGCCCGGACCTTCGCCGCACCCTCGCCCGCCCTGATGACCAGGTTCGTGCCGCCCAGGTCGACGCTCTGGCACAGCTTGGTGAGCGTCGCCTCCTTGATCACGGAGGTGACGACCAGCACCTGACCGCCGGTGTCACCCGCGTTGGGGCTGCCCTCGGCCATCTCGTCCAGACCGCCGAACTGCGCGAAGCCGGTGCCGTTCAGCTCGGTGGCGGTGACCGTGAACGGCATGCCGGAGATGGCGAACTGCACGCCCAGCGCCCCCTCGGCGGTGAGGATCGCGAGGCCGGCGGCGACCGCGGCGGCCGGCACCGCCATCACGGCGGCCCGGCGTGCCCGGACCCGCCCGCGGCGCGCGGGGACGTCACCGGCGTCCGCGGCGGCGGTGCCTTCCGGTCTGTCGGAGGTGTGCTCGGCGGAGGAGGTCATGTCTGCTCCAGGTGCATGTCGGTGCGGATCGGACTGCGTGGCACGTTGCGACTTCGGCGGCACATGGGTTGCACGGTGCGACTTCGATGGCACGTTGCCCTGGCGCGGACACCGACCGCGTACGCACGTCTCCCCACAACTCCCGGCGGTTGCAAGGGCTTTCTCGTTACGCCGCAGTAGCCGACTCGGAAGTTACCGGGGGTTACATGAAGGGTCAAGGGAAGTGTGAACAAAGAGTGTCGAATGTGCGCCGCATGTGAGTCGATGTCCTCCGGGAAGGCGCAGCGAACGCACAACTCCCTTGCGAAGCCTTGACGTTGGCTGACCGGCAGGTCTACAACTCTCCTCGTCTCACCGGATCCGTGGCGCCGGATCCGCCGCGCGGCACCGTCCGCGTGCCCCGGAACCGCTCGTCCCGTACGGGCATCTCGCCGCCCGGTGCGTCCGCACGGGCTTTCCATCGCCCGAGTCCGACCCTCCACGGCACCGGCACGGGCCCTTCCCCAGTGCGCCGTGCCACCAGCCACCCCCCGCCCGGCCCGGCCGGCGGCCCGTCCCCGTGCGTGCCTCCGGCCGGTCACCGGTCTGCCGTTGCCGGTCCGTCACGTACGGAGAAGGCGTAACGGGCCGGCAACGGCTGGACGCCGAACCGCGTCCCCAGCACCCCCACCCCGCAACGAGAAGAGGTACACCCGCATGCGTACGCGCACCCTCCTCACCCTCACCACCGCCGTCGCCACCCTGGGGCTCGCCGCCCCCGCCTCCGCGGCCGACACCCCCGTCCTGACCACCACCGACGGCGCGGCCGTCGCGGTCGGCGACGTCCTCAACGCCTCCCTGGCGAGCGGCACCGCCGCCACCTTCTACTCCAGCGCGACCGGCACCAGCGGCATCTCGTGCACCTCGTCGGCGTTCGCCGCCACCGTCACCGACAACCCGGCCGCCCCCGGCACCGCCACCGAGTCCCTGACCTCGCACACCTTCGACACCAGCGGCTGCACCGCCAACGTCGTCGGAGTGCTCGGCGTCAGCGGCATCACCGTCGACAACCTGCCCTACTCCACCAGCGTGTCCTCGGACGGCACCGTCTCCGTGACCCCGGCCGAGGGCTCCGTCATCCAGTCCACCGTCAGGCTGCGCACCCTGCTCGGCACCATCAACTGCGTCTACCGGGCCCCCAGCCTGACCGGCAAGGCGGACAACGCCGACAACAGCATCTCCTTCACCAACCAGCAGTTCACGAAGGCGTCCGGCTCCTCGTTGTGCTTCGCCAACGCCTTCTTCACGGCCAAGTACGCCCCGGTGACCAAGGGAGGCGTCGCCGTCAACGTCAACTGACGGCCATGAGCGTCGGTTCAGCGCCGACGCAGCCGTGTCGCCAGGGCGGCGCCGCCGGTGAGCACCAGCACCGCCGCGGCGCCGCCCGCCAGCATGGGCGTGGACGGGCCGGAGGGGGGTTCGGAGGGGGAGGCCACCGGGCTGCTCTCCCTCTCATGCGCCTTGGGCTTGGCCGGGTCCTGCTTCGCGGGCTCGTCCGGGTCCTGCTTCGCGGGCTCGTCCGGGTCCTGCTTCGCGGGCTCGTCCGGGTCCTGCTTCGCGGGCTCGTCCGGGCTCTGCTTCTCGGGCTCGTCCGGGCTCTGCTTCTCGGGCTCGTCCGGGAACACCACATCCGAGCACGAGTAGTACGTGTCCGGCGTACTGCTGTTCTGCCAGACCGTGTACAACACGTGCCGCCCCGTCCGGTCGGACGGCAGGGTCGCCTCGAGGCGGTACGCGCCGTCCGTCAGGGCCGGGTCCGTGACTTCGGCGAACGGCTTCTCGGGCAGGTCGGACCAGGACAGCGGCCCGGCCGGGTCGTAGCCGGGCTTCGTCAGGTACATCCGGAACGTGCCGGTGTGCGGGATCGTCGAGACGTACCGCATGGTCAGCGTCCCGCCGGGCGTCATCCGGGTCGCCGGCCAGTCGGCGCGGGCGAGGTCGAGCCCCTTGTAGCCGGGCAGGCCCCCACTGCACAGCTTTCCGTCGGGGACGACCTGCCGGTCCCGGCCGGCCACGTTCGCCACCCGCAGGTTGTCCCACGCGGTGAAGGGCGCGCCGTTCGCGGCGACGGCCGCGCGGCAGGCCGCCGACCCCGCCCGGTCGCCGCCCTCGGGGGAGCAGGCCACCACCCGGCTCACGGGATCCGTCGGCGCACCGTGCGCCCGCGCCGGACCCGCCGCCCACAGCGGCAGCAGCAACGGGGTCACGAGGGCGGCCGCGAGCGCGGCGCGGTGTGCGGTCGTACGGGACATCCGTCTGCGTCTCCTCGGCCGGGCCGGATCGGTCGGTGGTGCAATGGAGCGATCGGTAGTGCAATACGGGCAACAGGCCCGGCGCGTTCAGCACGCCACGACCTGTTCGAAATGCGGGCCATTCGCGCCCAACTGCCCGCCATAGAGGGTTGTTTCCGGCTCGATCGAGGGTTTCCCCCGTATCCCGATGACCTGCCCTTTGCCTATCGTTCGACCACAGCTGACCCACAGGTAACCCCGAACGGGTCGCTCCCCACACGCCTGGCCGGCCACCGCGTCGCTCTTTCGAACCACCCCCCTCCGCTTCAGCGAGGAAGCGCATCCACCGCCGCTCCGCCCAGCCCGGAGTCCGGCCACGAAAGGCAACGACCGTGCGTATCTCCCCAGAGTTCAGACGGAAGCTGATATCCGTCGCCGCTGTCTCCGCCGCCCTGCTGACCGCCGCCCCCGCCTCGGTCGCCGTCGCCCAGGAGACCGCCCCCGGGCCCGCCGCCGTCCCGGCCTCGCAGACCGAGGCCGCCCCCGGCGCCCCCGCCGAGCGGCTCATCGTCGGCTACAAGTCCGGCGCGACCGAGGCGAAGTCCGACAAGGCCGCCGCCGCCGACGCCGCGGCCAAGGCCGAGAAGACCGGCGAGGACGTCGACTTCCAGCGCCGCCTCGGCACCGGCGCCGCCCTCGTCGACCTGGGCACGAACCCCGCCCGTGCGGACGTCGCCGACGTCGTCGCCCAGTACGAGGCCGACCCGCAGGTCGCCTACGTCGTGCCGGACCGCCTGAACAAGCCGACGGCCGTCACGCCGAACGACACCGACTACGGCAAGCAGTGGGACCTGTTCGAGGCGACCGCCGGCATGAACGTCCCGGCCGCCTGGGACACGACCACCGGCAGCGGCGTCACCGTCGCCGTCATCGACACCGGCTACGTCACGCACTCCGACCTGGCCGCGAACATCGTCGGAGGCTACGACTTCATCGCCGACACCGCCGTCTCCGTCGACGGCAACGGCCGTGACAGCAACCCGGCCGACCCGGGCGACTGGTACAACGCGAACGAGTGCGGCGCGGGCATCCCGGCGTCCAACTCCTCCTGGCACGGTACGCACGTGGCGGGCACCATCGCCGCCGCGACCAACAACGGCAAGGGCGTGGCCGGTATCGCCCACGGCGCGAAGATCTCCCCGGTCCGCGTCCTCGGCAAGTGCGGCGGCTACGACTCCGACATCATCGACGCCATCACCTGGGCGTCCGGCGGCACCGTCTCCGGTGTCCCCGCCAACACCAACGTCGCCAAGGTCATCAACATGAGCCTCGGCGGGGGCGGCGCCTGCTCCAGCGCCACCCAGAGCGCCATCAACGGCGCCGTGAACCGCGGCACCGCGGTCGTCGTCGCGGCCGGCAACGAGAACCAGAACGTCTCCAACGCGTCCCCGGCGAACTGCAACAACGTCATCGCGGTCGCCGCGACCAACCGCGCGGGCAGCCGGGCCTCGTACTCCAACTACGGCTCGCTCGTGGACATCTCCGCCCCCGGCGGCGAGACTCGGACCTCCACCGCCAACGGCATCCTGTCCACGCTGAACTCCGGCACGAAGACGCCGTCGAGCGAGAGCTACGCCTACTACCAGGGCACCAGCATGGCGACCCCGCACGTCGCGGGCCTCGCCGCCCTGATGAAGTCGGCCAACTCCGCCCTCACCCCGGCCCAGATCGAGTCGGCCATCAAGGCCAACGCCCGCCCGCTGCCCGGCACCTGCTCCGGCGGCTGCGGCGCCGGCCTCGCGGACGCCGCGAAGACGGTCCAGGCCGTCAAGGGCGGTTCGTCCACCGGCACGACCTTCTCCAGCACCACCGCCGTCGCGATCCCCGACAACGGCGCGGCGATCGAGTCGCCGATCGGCGTCACCGGCCGCAGCGGCAACGCTCCCTCCGCCCTCCAGGTCGGGGTCGACATCACCCACACCTACCGCGGTGACCTCGTCATCGACCTGGTCGCGCCGGACGGTTCGGCGTACCGTCTGAAGTCCGCCGCCTCGGACTCCGCCGACGACGTGAAGACCACCTACACGGTGAACGCCTCCGCGGAGAGTGCCAACGGCACCTGGAAGCTGCGCGTCCAGGACACGGCGGCGCAGGACACCGGCACGCTCAACGGCTGGAAGCTGACCTTCTGATCCTTCTGAATCTCCCGGTCCTCCTTCGGCGAGGACGCTGAACGGGCAGCTCACGAGCGGGCGGGCCGACCGGTGCGGATGGGGCACCGGTCGGCCCGTCTTTACGTGCGGCCGCACAACCCCCACAGTTAGATACCGAACGCGCTGTTTTCTTTCATCAGTTGCGCTTGTTTTGCCGGATGTGCACCCGCACTCCGGCACACTGGTGTGGTGAACGCCGTCTGAGGGTGAGTTATCGTGTACGGGGGGTAAAAACAAACGGCATGACCCGTTCATTTCCGTCCCGGGAGAGTTCAGTCGATGGCGAGGCAGTTGCGAGCCGAGCAGACCCGCTCGACGATCATCACGGCCGCCGCTGACCTGTTCGACCGTCGCGGCTACGAATCGACCAGCCTCAGCGACATCGTGGAGCACGCTCAGGTCACCAAGGGCGCCCTGTATTTCCACTTCGCGGCGAAGGAGGACCTCGCGCACGCGATCCTCGAACTCCAGTCGCACACCGCCCGCCGGCTGGCGGCGGAGACCGGCCATCGCGGCCACACGTCCCTGGAGGCGCTGATGCGCCTCACGTTCGGCATCACCCGCATGTCCGTCGAGGACCCGGTCCTCCGGGCCGGACTGCGGCTCGCCACCGGTGGGATCCGGCCCCGTCCGCCCCTGAGCCATCCGTTCACGGAGTGGCTGGACATCGTCACGGCCCGGCTCGTCGGCGCGGTCAAGGAGTCCGACGTCCAGCCGGACATCGATATCGATGTCGTGGCCCACTCCCTGGTCTGTTTCTTCGTCGGCACCCGGGTCGTGGGCCGCTCCCGCGAGCCCGTCGCGCGCCAGCCCCGCCGGACGGCCGAGATGTGGAACATCCTCATCCGCGGTCTGGTCCCGGTCACCCGTCGCGCCCGCTACCTGAGCCTGGCGGCCCGCCTGGAACGCGAACTGGCACCGGTCTGACGGTCCGGGGCAGGACGTTGCGAACGGGCTCGGCCGAGGCTCCGGCCAGTTCGGCCGGGAGGGGGACCCGCGCGTTACGGTGAGCCGTATGCCCGACACCCCATCCGCACCCGTGCTCCTCGGCGACCAGCCGGGCTCCTTCCCTCACAGCGTGCTGGCCGAGCGGCACCCGGCCATCATCCGGCAGGTGCGCGAGGCCTTCCCGTACGAGCCCTGGCAGCACCGCGCGCTCGACGAACTGCTGGCCAACTGCACCAAGGGCGAGATCGAACCGCTCCCCGCCGACGCGCACGACCGCGGCCTCTGGGAGAGCTGGGGGCTGCGTGAGTACACCGGCCGGTCCTGGTTCGACGTGCCGTGGCTGTGGTCCGAGAGCTGGTTCTACCGTCGGCTGCTCCAGGCCGTCGGCTACTTCGGCCCCGGCCCCTGGCAGGGCATCGACCCCTTCCGCCCCTCCAAACTGGCCGAACTCGACTCCCGTGAGACCGACGAGGAACTGGCCGCGCTCGACGACCTCGCCGGCCGGCCCGCCGGAGAACAGGCACAGGCCCTGCTGCACGGCTCCCTCTGGGGCAACCGCGCCGACCTCGGCTTCCGTCTCTCCGCCGAGGGCGCACGGGCCGCCGACGCCGCCCCCGGACTGGTGGCCGACGACAGCGACCGCCTGTGGGCCCTGCTCGGCAGCACCGGCACGGGCACCCTGTGCCTCGTCGCCGACAACGCGGGACGCGAACTCGTCCCCGACCTGCTCCTCATCGCCCACCTGCTGGCCCACGGACGTGTCGGACGGGCCGTCCTGCACGTCAAGCCGTACCCGTACTACGTCTCCGACGCCACGACCGCCGACGTCGTCGACGCCCTGCGCCGGCTGACCCGTGCCGGGGGAGCGGCCGCCGAGTACGGACAGCGCCTGTGGTCCGCCCTGGCCGAGGGACGCCTGACTCTGCGGGCCCACCCCTTCTCCTGCGCCCCGCTGCCGTACCAGGAGATGCCCGGCGACCTGCGCGCCGACTTCGCCTCGGCCACGCTCACCGTCGTCAAGGGCGACCTCAACTACCGCCGCCTGGTGGGCGACCGCCTCTGGGCCCCGACCACGCCGTTCGCGGACGTCACCGCCTACTTCCCCGGCCCCGTCGCCGCCCTGCGCACCCTCAAGTCCGACGTCATCACCGGCCTCGACGCCCGCACCGAGGCGGAACTCGTCGCGGCGGAGGACCGGCGCTGGCGCACCAGCGGCACACACGCGCTGATCCAGCTGCGGACCCCGTAGGGGGCCCACAACCTCACACAACCTCGCGTGAGAGAAGCAGCATTCAGCCCCGATTCACGCGATGGTGTGATCATGTCCGGCCCGGCGGATGCCGCCGCGAGACGCCGGGTAGGGCCCGGCCATGACGCAGCCGTTCGAACTCCCGCACTTCTACATGCCGCATCCCGCGCGGCTGAACCCCCATCTCGACGAGGCCCGGGCCCATTCGACCGAGTGGGCGCGCGAGATGGGCATGCTGGAGGGCTCCGGCGTCTGGGACCAGGCCGACCTCGACGCGCACGACTACGGCCTGCTCTGCGCCTACACCCACCCCGACTGCGACGGTCCCGCCCTCTCCCTGATCACCGACTGGTACGTGTGGGTCTTCTTCTTCGACGACCACTTCCTGGAGAAGTACAAGCGCAGCCAGGACCGCCTCGCCGGCAAGGCCCACCTGGACCGGCTGCCCCTGTTCATGCCGCTGGACCTCTCGACTCCCGTACCGGAGCCGGAGAACCCGGTCGAGGCGGGCCTCGCCGACCTGTGGGCCCGTACGGTGCCGACGATGTCGCAGGACTGGCGCCGCCGCTTCGCCGTGGCGACCGAGCATCTGCTGAACGAGTCCCTGTGGGAGCTGTCCAACATCAACGAGGGGCGGATCGCCAACCCCGTCGAGTACATCGAGATGCGCCGCAAGGTGGGCGGCGCCCCCTGGTCGGCGGGCCTCGTGGAGTACGCGACGGCCGAAGTGCCCGCGTCCGTGGCCGAGTCCAGGCCGCTCAGGGTGCTGATGGAGACCTTCTCCGACGCCGTGCACCTGCGCAACGACCTGTTCTCCTACCAGCGGGAGGTCGAGGACGAGGGGGAGCTGAGCAACGGTGTGCTCGTCCTGGAGACCTTCTTCGGCTGCACCACCCAGGAGGCCGCGGACACCGTGAACGACGTCCTCACCTCCCGCCTCCACCAGTTCGAGCACACGGCGTTCACCGAAGTGCCCGCGGTGGCCCTGGAGAACGGCCTCACTCCCGGCGAGGTCGCGGCCGTGGCGGCGTACACCAAGGGACTTCAGGACTGGCAGTCCGGCGGTCACGAGTGGCATCTGCGCTCCAGCCGCTACATGAACGAGAACGCGGTGCGCGGCGGCAGCCCGTGGCCGGGGTGCACCGGCATCGGCACCTCGGCGGCCGACGTCCGCGCCCTGCTCGCCACGGCCGGGGCGGAGCGGCTGCGCTCCTACACGCACGTGCCGTACCAGAAGGTCGGGCCGTCACGGATCCCCGACATCCGCATGCCGTTCCCCCTGGAGCTCAGCCCGCACCTGGACAACGCCCGCCGGAGCCTGCGCGACTGGGTGGAGCGGATGGGCATCCTCGCCGAGGGAGTCTGGGACGAGGACAAGCTGCGGGCCTACGACCTCGCGCTCTGCTCGGCCGGCCTCGACCCGGACGCCACCCCCGAGGCCCTCGACCTCAGCGCGCAGTGGCTCGCCTGGGGCACCTACGGCGACGACTACTACCCGCTGGTCTACGGCCACCGCCGCGACCTGGCCGCCGCCCGGCTGACCACGGCCCGCCTGTCCGACTGCATGCCCGTCGACGGCGACGAGCCGCTGCTCCCGGTCAACGCCATGGAGCGCGCCCTGCTCGACCTGTGGGTGCGCACCACCGCGGGGATGACGCCCGACGCGCGGCGCACGCTCAAGGACGCGATCAACGTCATGACCGAGAGCTGGGTGTGGGAGCTGTCCAACCAGCTCCAGAACCGCGTGCCCGACCCGGTCGACTACCTGGAGATGCGCCGCGCGACCTTCGGCTCCGACCTCACGCTGAGCCTGTGCCGGATGGGACACGGCCCGGCCGTCCCGCCCGAGGTGTACCGCAGCGGCCCGGTCCGCTCCCTGGAGAACGCCGCGATGGACTTCGCGTGCCTCCTCAACGACGTCTTCTCGTACCAGAAGGAGATCGAGTTCGAGGGTGAGATCCACAACGCGATCCTCGTCGTGCAGACCTTCTTCGGCTGCGACTACCCGACCGGGCTCGGCATCGTGCACGACCTGATGAGCCAGCGCATGCGCCAGTTCGAGCACGTCGTCGAGCACGAACTGCCCATCCTGTACGACGACTTCCAGCTCACGGAGGAAGCGCGCGCGGCCATGGGGACGTACGTGACGGACCTGCGGAACTGGATGGCGGGCATCCTCAACTGGCATCGCGAGGTCGACCGCTACAAGGACGAGTGGCTGTCCCGGCGTGCCCACGGCTTCCTCCCGGACCGGCCGCCGGCCGTGCCCGTACCCGCCTTCCGCTGAGGCGGCGCTTTCCGGCCAGATCTACTCGGAACGGGACATGGCGGAACCCCCGGTGGTGCGCCGGGGGTCTTCCTGAGGGAGAGGAACAGACAACGCACCACACGGGGGTTTCACTTTGACCGACATCATCGACAAGCCGGCCGACGCCATGGACACGGGGGACCAGGCGCCGGCACCCGCACCGGCCGAACTGACGCCGTACGTCGCGCCGTTGCCCGTACCGCCCGTCCTGCGTCCCGCCTCCGGCGACGTCCTGCGCGAGACCGAGATCGCCCTGCGCCCCACCTGGGTGCGCCTGCACCCGCAGCTCCCGCCGACCCTGATGTGGGGCTACGACGGCCAGGTGCCGGGCCCGACCATCGAGGTCCGGCGCGGACGGCGCGTGCGCATCGCCTGGACCAACCGCATCCCGAAGGACAGCGAGTACCCGGTCACCTCCGTCGAGGTGAAGCTGCGCCGGGACGGCCGCCCGCAGTCGAGCACCGAGCCGGGGCGCGACGGAGCCGAACCGAACAAGGACGTCACGGCCCTGCCCGCCTGGTCCGTGACCCACCTGCACGGCGCGCAGACCGGCGGCGGCAACGACGGCTGGGCCGACAACGCGGTCGCCTTCGGCGACGCCCAGCTCTCGGAGTACCCGAACGACCACCAGGCGGTGCAGTGGTGGTACCACGACCACGCGTGACTGAAGGGAACAACAGGTTACCTCGGCCGTGTGACCAGCGGCTACGCCCGGACAGCAGAAAGCCCCGCTCGTCTACCGGGGGAGGGCAGACGAACGGGGCAGTCTCACCAGCGGATAGGCTCAGCGCTTCCGCCAGCGCACACAGGGCAGGGAAGCCTCTCGGTCCACCCGCAGAGCCGACAGCCGCCGAATCCGCAGCAGCCTTCACACCAGATTTCACGGTGGCCAGCGCAGCACCCGCACAGGTCACCGTGCTTCCACAGGGTCCAGGGTGCTTCGCCTGGTGTCCGTCCGGCGCGTGGCTTCGGGTGATATGGCTCAGCAGTCGTCGCCACTGCTCAGTGACTCGCGGATCTTCACCTGGGCAGCCACCTCGCTGTGCAACTGGACCCATGTGGGGGCGTCGACCATCTGAGTCAGGTACTCCGCCTTCGGCCCGAACCGTTCCTTCAGGTCAATCACGTTCCAAGGTGCGGTTGCGTACCAATGTGACGTGTTCGTGCTGTCAGGCTGCGAGCAGAATGACGCCCAGCCTTTCGGCAGCGGAGTTCGGGCCGTGATCTTCGCTGCTGGCGCGGGCGCAGCAACCTTCCTAGTGCGCATGCGCTGTCCGCTGGCAGGCTTCGGGGATGTAGCGTTCATGTCGGTCGACTCCACTCAGTCGGCTCGCCCCTGAACCACGCCGCCGTGTGGTTCAGGGGCTTTCTGTTGTGTCTGACGACTCAACCGATTCAGCGCAGCCATGGGGGAGTTGACCAGCGTTGACTAGGCTGGGAGTCAACAGTCAACGGCCAACGGGCGGACGATGATGGACTTCGGGACCGAGGTACGCAGCGCACTCAAAGCGCAGGGGAAGAGCCTCAGGGGCGCAGCCAAGGAACTCCATTACGACGTTGCCTACCTGAGCCGCGTACTCAACGGTAAACAGGCGCCATCCGCTGAGTTGATCCAGGCGGTTAACGAGTACCTGGGGCTTGCCCTCAGCGCTGAGGACAGTAAGCCGCACGACGACGAAATGGACGCGTGGGAACTTGCCCGGCGAGTGCAGGCCAGCGACGTAGGAAACGCCACGCTGGAACGGCTAGAGCATGCCTTCGATCACTTGGCCATTGCTTACCCCAAGGCTGACCCTGCGGATTTGCTACGGCAGGTGCGGAAGCACACGGCATACGTGGTCAAGCTGCTGGACGGGAAAAAGACGCTATCCGAGCACCGGCGCTTGTTGGTTGTCGGCGGGTGGCTGTCGCTGCTGGGCGCTACGGTTCATATCGACTTGATGCAGGACGACGCTGCTACGGCCCGGCTGGAGACTGCTGCCACGCTCGCCAGGGAAGCAGGACAGCGCGAGATTGAAGCATGGTGCTATGAAACTGAAGCGTGGCGCGTGCTCACCGATGGCGACTATGTACAGGCCGTTGAACTCTCGCGCACAGCCCAGGACATTGCGCCGGCCGGTACCTCCGCGCTGATTCAGTCGACAGCCCAAGAGGGCAGAGCACACGCAAGGCTGGGCGAAGGGAAAGAGACCTACTCAGCGATCAAGCGCGTACAGGACATGTCGGCTGCGCTGGGCACGCCGGATACGCCAGAGCACCATTACCGGTATGACCCCGCGAAATCGCTGTCATATACGGCGACTACGCTTGCTTGGCTCGGCGATGCAGCAGCGGAACCCTACGCGCGGGAAGTGATCGCCAGGCTTAGCCCCAGCGATGATGTCACGAGATGGCCCAGGCGCGTAGCTTCGGCGAACATTGATCTGGCTTTAGTCCTGCTCGAACAGAGTCGACTTGACGAAGCCTGCGACGCTGCGCAGAAAGCAATACTGTCCGGCAAGGTAGTTCCGAGCAACCATTGGCGTGCGCTGGAAGTTGTCAAGGCTGTTGAGGCCAAGCAATTGCCCGAGAGTGCAGACCTGCGAGAGGCATACCAGGGTCTCAAAGCCATCGAGCAGTAGCAGCGCAAAGAGCCCCGGCCCCGGGCCATTACGGCTCAGGGTCGGGGCTCTGACTATGTGGCAGCGAGTGCGGACCGGATGCGCTGGGCACGCGCCTGTCCGATGCTCAGATGCGACTGAAGTGCACGCAGGCTCGGCGCCTTGCCCGTATCGCGCTGCACCTCACTGACGAATGCGCGGGCGGATGCAAGCAGCGGGTCAGGCTTCGCCGCTGACTTCGACTCAGATGCCCTCGGCGGAAGCGCTACAGGGGCCCCAGAGGGCCGCTCAGGCTTCGCAGGCTCCGGGGTTACCGGCGAGGACGCAGAGGCGCTCACAGGGGCGCTCAGGGCCTTCACGCGCCAGAGAACCAGCGGGGCTATCGTGCTGACAGCGACGACCAGGGGCACGCCCACTGGAATCAGCCCTGAACTCACCAAGTGCGCTAGTGCATTCGTCACGATCAGCGCAGCGACGACAGCGGGCACATCTCGCCTCACGCTGAATGCGCGTAGGGCGTAGACATCGAGTGCGGCCGGGATGCATCCAGCAGTGAACTCGCCGAACCCGACTGCACGCGCTAGCTGATACTCAGCGGATGCAGTCGCGACGAGTGCAGCGAGCAGTGCGAGTGTGCCGAGTATGTCTCGGGTGGGCATGGTCATCTGACACCCCGTCAGTAAATGGAAGAGGTGCCCCGGCTCGGCCTTTCGGCGAAATCAGGGCACCTACGAATGGTCGGTCAGAGAGCTTCCAGCCGGCAGCGCAGACAGGAAGTGCCGGGCTGTACGCCGAATCTGTGGCGCTCGCATACGGTCCAGCCGGAACTATCCCGTTCATTCCAGGGGCCGGCTGCGGGTCGACCATCAGAGCTACGCGGCTCGGCATTTCGCGCTGCTATTGCCCGGCGACGTGCGCTCATTCTGGCCACCCTGGCAGTGCATAGCCTGCGGCGCTCAGCGAGCCGGGCGTCAGTAGAAGCGTCTCGGAGATTCGGCGAACTTCGGTTAGCTGCGCTGCGTTCACATTGGTGCCCAGCGACTCAAGTTCGACCAGCAGAGCGACCATTCCAGCGCACGCGTCATCCCACAGATTCGCGCTGGGCCCCTTCCAGAGCGATGACCAGCGGGCGATCATGTCGTCAGTCCAGCCTTCCGCGCGGGCAGGTGGGACAGGCACGGGCAGGGCGCACTCAGCGGGTAGGATGATGCGGGCAATTCCGGGGCGCGAACGGCCACGGCGTAGGTTCTCGGGATTGGCCACGGTGCGTGACATCCTTTCGGTAGCAATGGGTGACTGAAACGAGGTTTTTGAACACGCGCCGTATTTCCCCCCGAGCACACTCCTGAGCGCCCTCCCCCGCGCTAAATCTCCCCGTAAGGGTCGGGTGCATCCCCCAGGGGGAGGGGTCACCGTGTGTGCTCGCCGGCGCTAACGGCCGAACGATTCGCGCGCTGTCTTCCGTGAGTGACACGGCTTGCACAGCGCCTGCCAGTTGGTTGGGTCAGCCCAGCGCGGTCCCTGTAGGCCTAGCCCGTCGACGTGGTCTGTCTCTGTGGCAGCGGGACGCAATGGAGCGGGAATGGCGGCGCACTCGGCTGACTCACAGAGCGCGTGGTCACGCAGATGCGCCTTACTCAGGTGACTCCAGCGGGCACGGCGCGATGACCCAGCGGTGTAGCTATCCCGGTAGCGCTGACCCTTGGCACTGCTGCGAGCGTGTGCCTTGCAGTTCCCGCCATAGGTCAAGCATGGGCAGCCAGCGACAGGACATACCTGCATGGCGCCCTTGTGCTTCGCTGGCTTAGGCCCAGGGTCGCAGGGCTCATGGGCTACGGCTGCGCCCTCAGGTGGCTCTGTAGGGGCCTCAGCGGGCTGCGTAAGGGTTCCTGGGGTGATCCCTCGCCAATCCCCGTCGCCCGGTACCACCAGGCCTGTAGCCAGCAGCGCGGCAGGCCCCTCGAACTCCTCGCCACTGGAACGCTGTACACCGCCGTAAACGAGATAGTGACCAAATGCGACGCGCAGGCGGACGTTCATGGGTACTCCTCAGCGGAGGGGCCGGGGCACATACGACTTTCGTATCTGAGATCCCGGCCCCCCATCTCAGCGGCTAGGACTGCTTGGCCCGAATGACCGTCTGCGGAATGCCGTTGTCGAAAACCCGCACGGTTTCCACGTCGGTATCAGTGCCGACACCCAAATTCGTCAGCCACAGTCGAGAGTGCTCGATCAGATCAGCGTCACGATTCGGCGAGTACAGCGGCATGTCAGCCTTGGAACGGACCACACCACGCCGCATCAGGCTCACGTACGCCAGCGTGCTGACAATCGACGTGACATTGCTGCGCGCGGCCCTGTAGGCATCCTCAGCCCGCCGCAGCGCATCCTCAGCCTTTCCATGCGCGTCGGTCAGTTCGCCCTCAACCTGAGGCAGCGCAGCAACCCACTCGCGGTAAATCTCGCGGTCACACTCGCGCACACGGTCAGCGAGACCATTGACGATTCCGACTGCCGTACCGCGCTGAGCAGTTACGCGCTCGACCTCGCTGCGCAGCTCATCCGGGTCAGCGCCGGCAGCGACAGCAGCGCGGGCATTGGCAGCGTCACGCTCCTGAGCAGCCTTGACATAGTCCGTGCGAAGCACGTCGTCGTACTTGATCAGCGCATCCCCGTAGGCGTCATACGCAGTGTCTCGTGCGGCCAGCGCCTTTTCCAGCGCATCGGGCAGGGTGAGTCCGCGCGGAATCAGATCGATATCGGCGGAGGTGTAGGTGATCGAGAGATTGTCAGTCATGGCGCTTACGCGCTCCCTTCGGCTATGCGCTGAGCGGCAACTTGCCGGTGCGCTGTAGTTGGTCAGAGGTCAAGTCAGCGGGAATTGCGGCGGCCCTTCCACCAGGGCAGGGTTAGGCCGGTCACGCGTCCATCGTTTACGCGGTATCCAGCGCGTTCAAGGGAGGTTCCCAGCGCACGAAACGGGATGGTCTCGCGGCCCATGCCGGTCAGCCAGCCATTCACGGCGGCGTACACCAGACCTAGAGTCGTCCAGCCTTCAGCGTCGTCGACAGTGACAGCGCGGAGGGCGTCATAGACAGCAGATGTACGGGCGGGACTGACTGCGGGTCGCTTCGGCATGTCAGCGGGGGTAGGCGCGTCAGCATTCATGGCGATTTCCTTTCAGCGGGCAGGCGCGAAGCGGGGAGGGTGACAGGATTTCTTGCATCTGTAGAGACCCCCTTTAGTACTAAGAGGGGTTTGTACAGATGCCAACTTTTCTGGCACCCGCCCCGCTTCGCTGTGGTCTACGCGTCAGCGCGGTTGAAGATTCCGGGGGCGCTGCTCGTATCGGGGTCGGACATCAGCCGGATACCCCGGTATTTCCAGCCCTCAGTCTTGTGCCGAACTTCCTCGACCTTTCCGCTGTCGAGTAGGTGCCGCTTCACGCTGCTCGGGCTGTACTTGTTGGATCGGTCGCCGTTCGTGTCTCGCCAGTCCTTCAGCTCACGATTGAACGTGGATCGCTGAACCTCGCAGCCTTCCGCGTAGTCGAACAGTTCCCCAACCAGATCCTTCAGCGGGTCGACGGAATCCTTGTGGAACTCGGTTGCAGCCACTACGGCCAGCGGATCACGCAGCCCCTCGGCGTAATACTGCTTGGCGCCCTCGACTACCCACGCTGCAACGCCCTCGATCTCCGGCCCCTGGATAGTTGGCTCTAGGTCAGGGTCTCGCCGGTCGGCAAAGGACTGGCCGAACAGAATGGCCTTGGTTCTCGCCCACAGCGCTGCACCACCTGAGGCGAATTCCGGCAGATGGTTAGTGGCCAGCACGATGGTGAACGTCGGCGAGTACGAGAATGTGCGGCCCATCAGATGTCGCGTGCTTACTCGGTCCCCACCGCTGAGGTTCTTGAGTAGCGCCGTGTTCATCGGTGTGCCCTGGTTACCTTCCTGGGCGACGACCATTCGGGCGCCTCGCATGCCGGCGATCTGCTCAGTGTGGGGTGCCTGTCCGCGTACGTTCTCAAAGATCGAGAATTCCACTTCGCGGATGATGTCCGGCCCGAACGCAGCTTGCATGGTCCGGACTGTTGTGCCCTTGCCATTGCGCCCATGCGCGCCGTACCAAACCCCTAGGGCATGCTCGCGCACTTCGCCGGTAATGCAGTAGCCGAGGAATGTTTGGTAGTAGCGCTGAAGCTCACTGTCGTCTGGGAACACCTCCTCGACGAACCGCAGCCAGCGAGGGGCCTGTGCGTCCGGCCGGTAATCCACCTGCGCACACTGGGTCAGCATGTCCGCTGAGTTGTGCTCGCGCAGATCACCCGTGCGCAGATCCACCGTGCCGTTACGGAAGCTCAGCAGATGCCGCGCGCTGTCGAATTCATCGGCCGTTACCCGCAGGCTGCGCAGGTTCTCAAGCTCAGCGACGATGGCGCGGCGATGTGGGCTGTTGAGCATCAGCTTTACGGCGCTGTTGACCCATGCCAGAGCTGCCGGGTTTTCCGTGGCGTAGCGGTTGAGCACGTGCGCTGCGTCCGTGATCGCCTGAAAGGCTGCGCCGTTACCGCCCGTCGCTTCCCAGATAACGCCATTCCAGCGATACCAGCCGACGTTTTCCATGTAGCGCAGGTGGTGTCCTGTGTGCCGGGCGACGAACCGCGCGTAGTTCACGTGCTGTACCGGCTGGTCACGGCTGTATTCCAGCTTGGCCGGTAGGTTTTCCCAGTTTTCGTCGCTCATGCTCACATGTCCTCGTCGTCAAGCAGGTTGGCAGAAGGCTTGTGCGCCGGCGTACGGGTGGGCAGCTCCATTCCGTTGGCCTGCGCGAGTGCCCTGCGGAATGCCGTTGCGTCAGCGGTGGCAGCGGAGCTAGCGAGCAGAGCGTGAACGTGGGCGGTGTGGATCATGTGCGCCCGCTCCTCATTGCCGTGCTTGTAGCTCAGCACTTCCCCCGTGACTGACTGCACGACGGATGGTTCGTGCGCGTCGGCCAACAGCTTTTCAGCGCGCTTGTAGTGGTCAATTCCGTTCATGGGTTCTTCCTTCCTTGGCGGGTTGCGCTTAGGCGCCCTGTGTCCAGAGGCGAATGGTGGGGACGCTCAGCGCACAGGCATCCCGGATTGCTTCCTGGCTCATCTGCGCCACACTTCGGGCGTCGGGCATCAGTGCGCGTATCTCGCGGTCGACTCTGGCGAGTTGTGCGCGTAGTTCCTTGCGCTGCGCCCCGAGTGTCTTGACCCGGGTCTCTACTTCGCGTGCGTTCACGCTGACTCCGTTCCATGTTTTGTTTCAGTCAGCGGGCAAAGCAAAGGCCCCAGCCGTGTTGACTGAGGCCCTGCGCCACCCGCCAAGGTGGGAATCTGTGTGGGGCGCCGTTCGCTCCCTGTGCTGTATAGATAGCGAGTCGGTTACCAGCGCCCTCGCCCTCAGGGGGGAAGCACTGTTCGCGTCTGTGATGAATAGATAGCAAGTCGGTTGCCACCGAGGAACGAACCAGGACAACTCTGGCCGGGTATATTGCAGCAAAGTTGGGCATACTAGGTGTCCATAATTTGGACAACGGGCATTCCGGGTACGACCTGTGCATGACATTTGACTTGTTGATCTGGCGTACGGGCCGGTTGTCCGCCACTGGCAGGCGCCGAATCCCTGTGAGCCTGTGTGCGCGCATGAAAGAACCCCGCCCGACCGCAGGGGTCGAACGGGGCTGAGAGGCTGTCAGGGGGCCGCTCAGGGGCTATGCGGCCAGTTGCTCAGGGAACCCGCACAGCGCAGCCTGAACGGCTTCTAGTCTCGCTATTCGCTGCTGGGTGTAGGTCGACCTATCTCCGGCCGTCTGCGCGTCGTACAGCGCATCCAACCGCCGGCTGGTCTGGCGCCACTCCAACTCGCGCTCCCACGCTGCGTCTGCCGCATCCTGCTGTGCCTGGAATTCCGCTACCCGCTGCTCACGTGACATGATGCTGTCTCCTCTTCAGTGAGGACACAGGGGGTGTTCGTGATTGGCGTCCGGCACCCCCTGTGCCATTCGGTTTCCGCTGACTAGACCGCAGACGTCTTACGGCGCGCTTCCCATGCGTCCCACGCGGCCTCGACTGCCGGGTTCTGGCTGTCGTCGTGCCACTCAGGCTCCAGGCGGTCAAGAATCGGCGTTCGATCTCCCCGCTTGGCTGGCAGGGTGATGGTCAACTTCTTGCACGCTGCCTTGAACAGTTCGCGCTTACCCTCGACTCCTTCCGCTTCCCAAATTGCTGCCAGCGCATGAGGGTCCATCAGCGGTGTGAGGTCATTGCCAACTGACATTTCGTCGAGTTCCTTCCTGAGCTCAGCGACAAGTTCGTCCTGCTGCTGCCGAAGCTCTTCGAAGGTGGACTCATCCATGCGTCCGAACACGAAGAACTCTTTGCGTAGCTTGGCTTGCCGTTCGATCGCCGCGTCATACAGTGCAGTCACCTGCTGCTTGTGTGCTTCCTTTTCGGGGCTCTGATAGGCAAGCCAGCGGCGGGCAATGGCATGAATGGTCGGCGATTCGGGCGACAGGGCGAGGATGTGGTTTACCCAGAGCACCGCAATGGCTTCGTCTACTCGTGCGCGTCCGGTTACGGTCCCCTCGCACGCTGTCTTGCCCTGCGTTACCCGAGTGTCGCACCGGTAGTTGGTGCCCCCGTTCGACATGGGACCAGTGCAGCGCGGACAGCGAAGAATCCACCCCGCCACGGTCTTGTGCTGGCGCACCCCCCGGCCGGTGCCCTTATTACGTCCCTTCCCACGCTCGTTACCTGTGCGGCCCGCGAGGATGCTCTGAATCTTGAGCCATTCCGCGTACGTGACCACACCTTCACCGCAACTCACCGGAATTCCCTTGTGGTTGAGTAGCGGCTCAGCGCGCTTGACCCACTTGTCTAGCGGGTTACCGTGCTCGTCGTACACACGCTCGCGATTCGGCACCAAGCCAGCCCACGCAGGGGAGTGCGCAAGGTGAATGATGGTCTGCGCGCGCCACAGCTTCCCCTTGCGGGTGCGCTTCCCCTCACTGTTCATCTTGTCCGCGATCCACTGGGGCACCTTGCTGTCGAGGAGGTACTCAGCGATTCGACGGGCGAGCGGGTACTCAGAGGCAAGCCGCTTGAGCTTCCTTGAACCCTTCGGCGAGTACAGGCCGAAGGGAGCTACTCCGCCATGCCAGTTGCCCTCACGTCTTTCTTCGTCGGAACTGGACTGCGTGCGATCCGTGATGGATTTGGCCTCTTCGCGGGCACGGTCAGCGAGGATGCCAAATACGATGCGCATACCGGGCTGTGAGGAGTCGAGTCCTTCGCTGACCGAGACGATGCGGGCGCGCTGCTTTCGCTCGAAATCGTCAATCAGCCTGTCCACAGCGCCCATTCCCCGCCGTGACAGGCGGTCGGTGCGCCAGACATAGAGAGTCTTGGACCACCCTTGCAGCACTGCCTCACACGCGCTGTCGAATTCCTCGCGTCGGACGTGAGCCTTGCTGGCGCTCTTCTGCTCGAACCAGACGTGTCGGATCTGCTTGCCCTCTTCGCGTGCCCGGCGGCAGATATCACGAAGATGCCCCCGCAGCGCGGTAAGGGTGTCTTTCTTCTTTGAGCGCCTGATGTACGCCTCAGCTAGCGCAGCAGGGTCGCCGGTCGCCGGTTCCCGAAGCCCTAGTTCTTTGATCTCGTCGTCGCTGAAGCCCAGCGCTCGCAGATTGGGCAGGTCTTGCCGTTCCATCGCTGTCCGTTCGCCGTGGGTGTTGCCGCTGACCTGCTGTTAGCGAGCGGATTACCTCTTGGCTCGTTTTCGCAGGTCAGGGCGGGGTTGCACCCTTCGGCCACGACCACGCCATGAACATCACCCGGTGGAACGTGATGGCCGGCCTGTACGGCACCTACCTCGTCCGTGACGACGAGGAGGACGCCCTGCATCTGCCGCGCGGGGAACGGGAGATCCCGCTGCTGCTCGCCGACCGCAACCTCGACACCGACGAGGACGGCCGCCTCAACGGCCGGCTGCTGCACAAGACGGTCATCGTCCAGGACGCGAACCCGGAGACGGGCAAGCCGGTCTCCATCCCGTTCACCGGCCCGTACACCACGGTCAACGGCCGTATCTGGCCGTACGCCGCCGTCGAGGCCGGCTGGTACCGGTTCCGGCTGGTCAACGCCTCCAACGCGCGCATCTACGACCTCGTCCTCGTCGACGAGGAGGACAACCCGGTCCCGGGCGTCCTGCACCAGATCGGCAGCGACGGCGGGCTGCTGCCGCGCCCCGTCCCGGTCGACTTCGACGAGAGCCTGCCCACGCTGACCGCGGCCCCGGCCGAGCGCTTCGACCTGCTGGCCGACTTCCGCGGGTTCGAGGGCCGGACGCTGCGCCTGGTCAACAAGGGCCGCAACCAGCCGCCGGGCGTGCCGGACCCGGCGGGTGACGTGCCGTATCCGGCTGTCATGGAGTTCCGGATCGGGGAGACCTGCGAGCCGGACACCTTCGAGCTGCCCACGGTGCTCTCCGGCTCCTTCCGTCGCCTCACCCACGACATCGGGCACGGCCACCGCCTGGTCGTCCTCACCCCGCCCGCCACGAAGGGCGCCGGCGGCCACCCCGAGATGTGGGAGATGGCGGAGGTCGAGAACCCGGGCGACGTCCAGGTTCCCACCGACGGCGTCATCCAGGTCACCGGCCCCGACGGCAGGACCAGGACGTACCGGCGCACCGCACGGACGTTCAACGACGCCCTCGGATACACCATCGCCGAGGGCAGCCACGAGCAGTGGAGCTTCCTGAACCTCGCGCCCATCGTCCACCCCATGCACATCCATCTGGCCGACTTCCAGCTCCTGGGCCGTGACGGCTACGACGTGTCGGGCTTCGACCCGGCGGTGGGCGGCACCCGCACGCCGATCCGGTACGACGCCGGCACCTCCGTCCCGCTCGCGCCCAACGAGCTCGGCTGGAAGGACGTCTTCCGGGTGCCCGGGAACCAGATGCTGCGCGTCATGGGGAAGTTCGACGGCGCGCACGGCCGGTTCATGTACCACTGCCACCTGCTGGAGCACGAGGACATGGGCATGATGCGGCCCTTCGTGGTGATGCCCGCGCAGGTGCTGAAGTTCGACCACGGCGGCGCCCACGGCGGCCACGGGGAGGGTCACACGGGCTGAACCGGATGCGCGGCTCGCACCGCACCCGACGTGGCGGGTGCGGTGCGAGCCGCGCCCTGGTTCCGGTCTCCCGGGCGGGGCGTGGCCCCCTCCGGGGCCGGTCAGTCTCACTCTTTCGTGGCTCATCGCGTGCCGCGGTGCCGGGTAGAGCACCAGCCATGATCGTTCCGCATCCGACGGAGGCGATCGGCACCATCCGGAGGCGAGCCATGGAACAGACCGCGCTGCGACCCAAGCCGATGCCGGGCCGGGAGCCCGACGGGACGGCGTCGGTGACGGGGTCCGGCCCGTCACGCCCCCGTCCGCGCGCCGCCCGGCGCCGCGTGCGGCGGCTGCTCAACGTGCTGTTCGGCGGGTTCGCCGGCGTCCTCCTGGTCCTGTCCGGGATCGGTCTCGGGGCGATGGGCGCCACGGTGATCGGCACGGGCGCGGGCCTCGATCCGCGCGGGCGGCACACGCCGCCACCGGCCGGCCCCTCGCCGTCACCCGCCGCCTCCGCGCCCGCCGCCGTGACCCTCGGCGTGGAAGTCATGGACGCCGGGAAGCCGGGCGCCCTGGTCGTCGGGCTCCACGTCCCCGGGCCGGCTCAGGAGGCGGGCCTGGTGCGCGGCGACCTGCTCCTCGTCTTCGGCAGGACCCGCATCGACACGGCCGCCGACCTGGCCCGGGCCGTCGCCCGCACCCGCCCCGGCGCCGAGGTGAAACTGACGGTGCGGCACCGCAGCGGCGGCTACCGGCAGCTGACGGTCGTACCGGCCGTCGTCACGTGAACCATGCCGTCACCTGAACCGCGTCGTCACGTGACCACCCGGAAGTGGCTCGTGAGCCGCCCCGAGTCGTCCAGGACGTGGAAGGCGATCCCGGGCGGCGCGTCCCGGTCGGCGACCTGCTCGCCCTCCCAGGGCAGCCGCAGCGTCCACGTCACACCGGGGCCGACGACGAGGGCGCGTCCCGCGAACGAGGTCGCGGCGGGCGTGTGCGCGTGGCCGGTGATCAGACCCGCGATCTCCGGCCGGCGGGCCAGCAGCCCGGCCAGCCGGCCGGACTCCCGCAACTGGTACGAGTCGGGCAGCGGGTGGTGCAGGGCCACCGGCGGGTGGTGGAAGGCGAGCAGGGCCGGAAGGCCGCCGTCGAGTTCGTCGAGGGTCGCCTCGATCCAGTCGTACGTCTCCTCGTCCAGCTCCCCGTCGTCGCTGCCCGGGACACTGGAGTCGCACATCAGCACGGCGCCGTCGTCGAAGACCTGCACGCTGTTGACGGGCCCCTCCGCCCCCGGCAGCCCCAGCAGCGCCTTGCGGTAGGGCGCGCGGCTGTCGTGGTTGCCCGGGCAGGTCAGCACGGGGAACGGGGCGTCGCCGTCGCGCAGCCCCAGGATGCGGGCGGCCTCCTCGTACTCCGGTTCCGTGCCGTGGTCCGCGATGTCCCCGGTCACCAGCAGCGCGTCCACCTGCCCCGGCAGCTCCCGCAGCCGCTCGCACACCCGCTCGGCGCGCTCCGCCGCCCGCGCGCCCCCGTCCAGATGCAGATCGCTGATGTGTGCGAGTACGAGCACGGTCGTACGCCCCCTCGATCGAATGGCTAATGGATGTCGAGCATCTAAGCATTACATGTAATGCCTGGGCAACGCCCTGCCATTAGGGGCGGTGTTCGGGTGAAGTGCGCAGACCGCTCGCGCCGCCCCCTCCGGCCGGGCAGGATGCTGCCCGTAGCCCCTTCGCCCGTCCCTGGGAGGCCCGGATGACCGCAAGCACGGCCGCGTCCTTCACCGCCGACGACTACCGGGCCCGTATGGAGCGCGCCGCACGGACCGCCGCCGAGGCCGGTCTCGCGGGCCTGCTGGTGGCCCCGGGCCCGGACCTCGTGTGGCTCACCGGCTACACGCCACCGGCGGTCACCGAACGCCTCACCCTGCTCGTCCTCGCCGCCGGGCAGGACCCCGTCCTCGTCGTCCCCGCCCTGGAGGCCCCGGACGCGCAGAAGGCGGCCGGCGCGCCCGCCCTGGCCCTGCGAGACTGGACCGACGGCAAGGACCCCTACGCCGCCACCGCCGCCCTGCTCGACACCTCGGGCCGGTTCGGCATCAGCGACAACGCCTGGGCCCTGCATCTGCTGGCGTTGCAGCAGGCCCTGCCCGGCAGCTCCTACATGTCGCTCACCGAGGCCCTGCCGATGCTGCGCGCCGTCAAGGACGCGGCGGAGCTGGAGTTCATGACGGCCGCGGGAGCCGCCGCGGACGCGGCCTTCGAGGAGATCAGGAACGTCCCCTTCGCCGGCCGCCGGGAAGCGGAGGTGGCCGTGGACCTCGACCGGCTGCTGCGCCGCCACGGACACGAGCAGGTCGACTTCACCATCGTCGCCTCCGGGCCGAACGGCGCCAACCCGCACCACGAGGCGGGTGACCGCGTCATCGAACGCGGTGACATGGTCGTCCTCGACTTCGGTGGCCTGAAGGACGGCTACGGCTCCGACACCTCCCGCACGGTCCACGTCGGCGAACCCACCGACGAGGAGCGCCGCGTGCACGACATCGTGCGTGAGGCGCAGGAGGCGGGATTCCAGGCGGTGCGGCCGGGCGCCGCCTGCCAGGACGTGGACCGGGCCGCCCGCGCGGTCATCGCCGGCGCCGGATACGGCGAGTACTTCATCCACCGCACCGGACACGGCATCGGCGTCACCACCCACGAGCCGCCCTACATGATCGAGGGCGAGGAGCGGCCCCTCGTGCCCGGCATGTGCTTCTCCGTGGAACCCGGCATCTACCTGCCCGGCCGGTTCGGCGTGCGCATCGAGGACATCGTGACGGTCACCGAGGACGGCGGGCGGCGTCTGAACACCACCTCCCGCGAGCTGGTCATAGTGGAGTGACGGCACCGATGTCCCCCACACGCCTCCCGAACGGCAACGGCGCGACCATGACCCAGGCACCGACACCCACCGCGGACACCGTCCGCCGGCTGGTCCGTTCCCTGCTCAAGGACGGCGGCCAGGACGGCAAGGAGAGCAGGGGCGGCAAGGAGCCCGAGCAGGGCACGGGCTCCACGGCCGGTCCCGACGTCCGGCCCGCCGGCGAGGGCGCCGACCCGGCCACCTGGTGGGTCGGCGGCCGCCACGTGCTGCGCCTCGCCCCCGACCGCGAGGCCACCGTGCGCCAGCGCCGCGAACTGCGCCTGCGCGACCTCGTCCGCCCGCACGTCCCGGTGACGGTGCCGGTCAGCGTGGCGCACGGCGAGTGGGCGCCCGGGCTGACCTACACGCTGGACACCAAGGTGCCGGGCGGCTCGGGCGAGGAGCACGACGTGTCCGCCGTCGGCGAGGCCGACCTCGCCGGACTGCTCACGGGGCTGCGGGAGGTGCCGGTCCGGCAGGCCGAGACCCTCGGCGTGCCGCGTGCCGCGCCGCGCTCCCTGGAGGCGCTGCGCCGGGCCGCCGTACGCGCCGCCGAACACCTCGCCGGCGCCGACGAGTTCGACGCCGCACGCCTGAACCAGCTCACGGCGCCCGCCGCGGCCCAGCTCGCCGCGCAGTCCGGCTCGGCCGTGCTCACGCACCACGCGCTCACCGGCGGTCATCTCGTGGTCAGCGCCGACGGACGCGTGCGCGGCGTCCTCGGCTGGGACGGCGCGGTCGTCGGCGACCCGGCCGAGGACATCGCGGGCCTCGCGCTCGCCGTCGGCTCACCCGCCGCCGTACGCGCCGCCACCCTCGCCGGCTACGGCGCCCGCCCCTGCCTGCGCGGCCTGTGGCTGGCCCGCTGCGACACGGTCGTCCACCTCGCCGATGCCCTCCCGGGCCGGGACGCGGCCCGGCTCACGCTGCTGCGCACGCAGCTGCGCCGGGCCTGGGAGCCGATCCTGCTGGAACGCGTGACCGACCTGCGGGACACGGACGACGCCCTCTAGATGTATTGACCCGCAGGGTTGTTCACGCGGGTGATGGGTGGCTGGCCGCCGAGTGCGGTGTGGCAGCGGTGGTGGTTGTAGGTGTGCAGGAAGTCT
>NZ_JBEXSR010000040.1:0-90378 GCF_040613735.1 Streptomyces sp. NPDC006235 | reverse complement strand
GTCGTCACGGACACGCTGTACCGCACCCACCCCGACCTGCCTGAAGGCCAGCTGGCCAAGCTGCGGGCCGCGGTGGTGAACTCTGCCCCCATGCCGGCGCCTGTGCCTGCCGCTACCGGGCCCACCCCGCCGGGGGTTCCCGCGCGGGGTGGGTTGACCGCGGCGCAGGTCAGGGGGACGAACGGGTTGTCGCCTGCGCCGGCGACCGGGTGGCCGGGGGCGCAGGCGTGGCCCAACGCGGCGGGGATGGGGCAGGCCGGGTAGGGCCTTCTCGCCGTAGGTGGTCTGTGTAGGGCGCGGGTGCGGGTTGTGTGTGGTTGATCGCGCAGTTCCCCGCGCCCCTGGAGACCTACACTGCTGTCAATTTCCACTGCTGGCAGTTGTTGTTGAGCCAGGTCCACTGGCGTACGTCCGCACTGTCCGTCGTCGCGCAGTTGGCCACGTCCGCCACCTTTCCGGTGGCCTGGTTGGTGATGCGGACGTAGCCGCTGTCGGTGGTTATGAACCGGTACCGCTGGCAGGTGTTGTTCAGCCAGGACCACTGGCGGAGGTCCGCGCCGTCGGCGGTCGAGCAGTCGGCGGTGTCGAGGACCTTGCCCGTGGCGACGTTCACCAGGCGGTGAGTGTCGTCGCCGAGGTCCTCCAGGCGCCAGCGCTGGTTGGTTCCGCCGTTGCACGTGTACTGCACGACGTTGGCGCCGTCGGCCGACGAACTGCCCGCGACATCCAGGCATTTCCCGCTGTTGCGGTTGGTGACCGTGTAGGTCGTCGAGACGGCGGACGGCTCACCCGAGGGTCCTGGCAGGGAAGCTCCCAGCCGGACGGGCGTGCCGAGGTTCGGGGTGCCGTCGGAGTTCCAGGTGAACTTCTGGGCCCGGGTCGTGCGGCCGTTGTCGCAGCCCTCGGAGGCGGAGTCGTTGGCGTGGTAGACGATCCAGTTCTCGCGTCCGTCGGGTGAGGTGAAGAAGCCGTTGTGGCCGGGCCCGTACACCCCGCCCGCGTCACTGCGCTGGAAGACGGGCGTGGACTTCTTCGTCCAGGAGGAGGCGGAGAGCGGGTTGGAGCCGGTGAGCTCCAGTTGCCCGAGTTTGTAGTCGGGCGTCCAGCAGCCGCTCGCGGAGTAGACCAGGAAGGTCCGGCCACCGCGTTGCAGCACCTCCGCGCCCTCGTTGACGGTGCCGCCCTGCCGCTCCCAGGCGTACGTCGGCGTCGAGATCGTCGCGTAGGAGCCGCTGACGGTGTACGGGTTGGACATGGGCGCGATGACGAGGTTCTGCGTCCCGCCGGTGGTGATCGCGCTGCCCAGCATGTACAGCCGGCCGCCCACGTTCATCAGGCTCGGGTCGAGCATCCAGGCGGAGTTGAGCTGACCCTTGTAGGTGTAGGGGCCCATGGGGTCGGACCCGGTGCTCTCCAGCACGTGGCTGCGCTGCGTGGGGTTGTAGTCGGACACGTTCTGCCCGGCGACGTAGTACAGGTACCAGCGGCCGCCCACGAAGTGCAGCTCCGGTGCCCAGATGTTGCAGCACCGCGAGGCGGCGTCGCCCTTCCACACCTGGACGCTGGGCGCGGTGGAGAGCCCGGCGAGGGTGGCGGACTTGCGGATGGTGATGACGTCGGTCCAACTCGTCGTCACCAGGTAGTAGTTGCCGTCGTGGTAGGAGATCCAGGGGTCGGCGCCCTTGACGGACTTGACCGGGTTGGCGAAGGAGGCGGCGCTCGCGGTGGGCTGGCCGAGGGTGAGGGCGAGCAGCAGGGCGGCCAGCAGGGTCAGTAGGCGACGGGCCATCCGCTGCTCCAGTTCAGGAGGTTGACGCCGAGCTTGGGCGTGCCGTTGTCGTTGCCGTCGTAGTAGTGGTAGACGATCAGGTCGCCGTCGGTGTCCTTCAGGATCGACTGGCCGCCCGGGCCGATGACGCTGCCGTGCGACTCCAGGACGGGCGTGCCGCCGTTGTTCCGCAGGTCGACGCCGTTCTTGTCGCGGTACGGCCCGGTGATGCTCGACGCGCGGCCGACCTTGACCTTGTACGTCGAGCTGGTGCCGGCACAGCAGGTGTCGTAGGAGGCGAAGAGGTAGTAGTACCCGTTCCGCTTGACGATGAAGGGCGCCTCGACGGCCTTGGTCCCGGTGGGGCGGGAGGCGAGGGAGTAGCGGGTGGTGTGGGAGGAGAGCTGCTTCCCGGTGGACGGGTTGATCTGGATCATCTTGATCCCGGTCCACCAACTGCCGAAGGACAGCCACCACTTGCCGTCGTCGTCCACGAAGAGGTTCGGGTCGATGGCGTTGAAGTCGCTGGCGGAGTTCGACGTGTAGACCGTGCCCTGGTCGGTCCAGCTGCCCGGCCGGCCGGTGCTGGAGGTCGCGAGGCCGATGGCGGAGGTGTTCGAGCCGAACTTCGACACCGAGTAGTACATCAGGTACTTGCCGCCGTGGTACGAGATGTCCGGCGCCCAGGCCTCCGGCACGGAGGAGTAGTTCCGCCACCAGCCGGGCCGGCTGGAGAAGGCGTCGCCGCCGTTGCGGAAGGCCGTGCGGTCACCGGACGTCTTGCTGGCGATGCCGCCGCCGGTCGCGTAGAGCAGGTACTGACCGGACGAGGTGCGGACCATCGACGGGTCGTGGGTGACGATGTCGCCGGTGACCCGGCCGGGGTTGGGGTACGCGGACGCCGCGCTCGGCATCAGGGCGAGCAGGGCGGCGGCGGGGAGAGCGAACAGGGCGGTTCTCTTGCGCAGGATGGAGCGGCTCATACGGTCCTCCTTGCGGTGGGGGCACAGCTGACCGGCATTTCGAACAGCGATCGCAAGTTCGAGCGGACCGTAGAATCGAACCTCTTGCGCGTCAATGGTCCGCGCAGCAACAAACCGCTCGGCCGAGGTCGGCACACGGACCGGCGTTCGTCACGGCCGTCCGCCGAACTCCCCGGCGTGCAGCTCGACACCGGCATACCAGCCCCGCGTCAGCACACCGCGCGCCGTCTCCCCGTCAGGGGCCCGGACCAGCGCCGCCGGGGCCGAGCCCAGCCCGAGAACCAGGTAGCGGTTGCCCGTCGTCGGGCCGCCGGGGAAGTCCCACATGGTGCGGCTACGACCAGTGCTGCTCCAGCAGCTCTTCGCGCAGCGGCAGCGAGCCGGGACGGCGTAAAGTCGGTCCGGCAGCAGCGCCGATTCGGGGGGATCATGACGGCAGCCGACGCACCACCCATCGTCTTCGTGCACGGGACGCGGTTCAGCGCGGGGCAGTGGAGCCCGCAACTGGCCGCGCTGCGGGACGAGTTCCCCGTCGCCGCCGTCGACCTGCCGGGGCACGGGTCCCGTTCCGCCGAGGCCTGGAGCCTGAAGGCGGCCGTTGAGGTCATCGCCGGTGCCGTGGAGTCGCTCGGGTACGGGCCGGCCTTGGTCGTGGGGCACTCGCTCGGGGGTTACGCCGCCCTGGAGTTCGCGCGGGTGCGCCCGGAGCTGTTGCGCGGGCTGGTGCTCGCGGGGGCCAGTGCCTCGACTCGTGGGGCGTGGGCGGTGCCGTACCGGTGGGTCGCCGGGCTCGTGCCGCGTCTGCCCGCGGATCGGCTGGCCGGGTGGAACGACTGGCTGCTGCGCAGGACGTATCCGGCCGAGGTCGTCGATGACACCATCCGGTCCGGTTACGCGTTCCATGCCCTGCCCGCCGCCTGGGGCGAGGTGCTGGGGCGTTTCGACGCGGGCGCGATGCGTCATGTGGGGGCCCCGGTGCTCATCCTGAACGGCGAGAAGGACGGCGTCTTCCGGTCCGGCGAGGCCGAGTTCGCCCGGGCGCATCCGCGGGCCCGCGTCGAGTTGCTCCCGAGGGCCGGGCATCTCGCGAACTTCGACGATCCGGACGCCTTCAGCGATGCCGTTCGCCGATTCGCCCGGCAACTGGTCACCAGCGCATGACCTGGGCGGCCCACCCGGCCCGACGCCGGTGGGCCGGGGGGCCGCCCCTCATCCCGTCAGGACTTCGCCGGGCACTCCTTCCACGCCATGTGGTACACCGTGCTGATGTCCCCGTCCGTCGAGTCCATCGTCATGAAGCTGACCTTGTCGGCCGACTGGGTGCCGGCGTTGACCCGGAGTTCGGTGTTGATGTTGAAGTTGCGCTGGACTCCGCAGGGCGCGTAGACGAGTTGGGCCCAGTCCGTCTCGTCGGTGGCCTGCCAGTTGTCGTTGTAGGGGCCGCTGAAGGGGTGGTTCCTGGCCACCGTGCTCGGCGAGCCCTGGAAGTAGTACGAGGCTCGCTGGGTGGCGCTCGCGCCGCGCTGGAGTGAGGCGAAGCCCCGGTAGTCGGCGCTGGCGATGGCGTACGTGAAGCCCTGCGGCACGTGGACGATCAGGCTGAGCTGGCAGTTCCTGCGGAACGCGGTCGGGTCGGAGCCCCCGCCGGCCTGGGCGAGGTAGTCGCTGTAGGTGACGGTGAACGCCGTGTTGTCCTCGGAGACGGCGACCGCCGCCGTGCCCTGGGGGCAGCCGGAGCCGTTCACGGTGGCGACCTTGATGACGATCTTGTCCGGGGGCGGGTCGTCGAACCCGGAGGACGGGGATTGTGCGGGGAGTGCGCTGGTGAGGAGCGCGGCGATCGCGCCGCTCAGAAGCAGGCCACCGGCCATGGTTCTCCCATCCGTTCGTGGGGGGTGGAACATGGAGGAGGCATGAGCATGTCAAGACGACAGCGCATGCGCGCCCGACCTGTGACCATTCCATGAAGGAGCTGTGAAGGCCGGGAGCGGTCGCATCGTACGCACGGCGGAGGGAGCCGGACAGGGCGGTCTCCGGCCATTCACAGTGGCGGGATCACACCGGGGGGAGGGGCGCGGGGCCCGTTCCCGCGGGCCCCGTCGACACCAGCGGTACCGGCGGGCGCATAAGGTGCGTTACCAGTGCGTCAGACCCAGGACACCCCGAGGACGCGATGAGGATCACCCACCGGCACCCCCGCGGACGCGGCCCGTCACGGGTTCTCCCAGGCCGCCGCCCGTCACGGGTTCTCCCAGGCCGCCGGTTCCGCCGCCAGCCGCTCCACCGGCTCGGGCAGCGCCCCCGCCGCGAGGTCGGCGATCGTCACGCCCTCCAGGATCCTGCGCACATTGGCCCGCAGGGCGATCCACAGCGGCAGCAGCGGCTCGGCCGTGCCGGAGTAGGCGAGGCCGGTCGGGCGCTCGCCGCGCACGGAGACGATCGGTCCGTCCACGGCCCGGATCACGTCCGCGACCGTGATCTGCGCGGCCTGACGGGCCAGCCGGTAGCCGCCGCCCCCGCCGCGCCGGCTGTCGACGACACCGCCGCGCCGCAGATCGCCGAGGATCCCCTCCAGGAACTTGTGGGGGATGTCCTGCGCGGTGGCGACGGCCTCCGCCTTGACCGGCCCTTCGCCCTGCCGGACGGCCAGCTCCACGACCGCTCGTACCGCGTAGTCCGCACGTGCCGAGATCCTCATACGACCATTGTCGCGGTCGGCCCGTAGACAATGACCCACCAGCACCACGTACGGCACGGCAGCACAACAGGAGGCGCTCCCTTGGAGCTCAGCAGGCGTACCTTCCACGCTCTCGCCGGCACGGCGGCGCTCGGCTTCGCGCTGACCGGCAGCGGGTCGCCCACCTCCGCCAACCCGGCACGGACGGTGCCCACGGGCCCGCCGCCCCCGGTGCCGAGCGCGGACGGCAGGCGGCACGAGGTCGGCTTCGACCGGTACTCGCTGCTGGTCGACGGCCGGCGCCTCGTCCTCTGGTCGGGCGAGCTGCACCCCTTCCGGCTGCCGAGCCCGTCCCTGTGGCGGGACATGCTGGAGAAGATGCGTGCCCACGGCTACAACGCCGTCAGCGTGTACGTCGCCTGGAACTACCACTCCCCCGCCCCCGGCCGGTACGACTTCACCGGTGTGCGCGACCTGGACCTGTTCCTGCGCATGGCCGCCGAGACCGGTCTGTACGTGATCCTGCGGCCCGGCCCGTACATCAACGCCGAGGTCGACGCCGGCGGCTTCCCCGGCTGGCTGACCGCGACCGAGGGCACGGCCCGCACCTCCGACCCGACGTATCTGCGGTACGTCGACGAGTGGCTGACCGCCGTCAACGCCATCGTCGCCAAGCGCCTGTTCACGCGGGGCACGGGCACGGTCCTGCTGTACCAGATCGAGAACGAGTACGACGCGCACGTCGACGAGCCGGCCGGGCGCGCCTACATGTCCTACCTGTACGAGAAGGTCCGCGCCGACGGCATCGACGTGCCGCTGTTCCACAACGACAAGGGGCGCAACGGGGCCTGGGTCCCCGGGTCGTTCGGCACCGGCGGGGAGAAGGGCCGCTGGCTGTACGGGTTCGACGGATATCCGGAGCCGGACGAAGTGCCGCCCGACTGGGGGCACTTCGGCGTCGGCGGGACGAAGGGCGGGGCCACGGCCAGTCCGCGCACGCCCGGGTTCGTGCCCGAGTTCGGCGGGGGCTGGTTCGACCCGTGGGGCGGGTCCTGGTTCGACGGGAAGGGCTACGCCGAGGCGCGCCGGACCCGGGACGCGGCGTACGAGCGGCGCTTCTACCTCACCAACCTCGCCAACGGCATCACGCTGCACAACGTCTACATGACGTACGGCGGCACCTCCTGGGGCTGGCTGCCCGCGCCGGCCGTCTACACCTCGTACGACTACGGCGCGGCCTTCGACGAGGCGCGCAACGCCACCCCGAAGCTCGCCCCGATGCACCAGATCGGGCAGCTGCTGCGGTTCGTGCCGGACCTCGCCAGGCTGAACCGGGCGAAGGCCGTGCGCGCCGCGGACGAGCGGATCAAGGTCTACCACCTGGCCAACCCCGACACCGGCGCCCACTTCTACGTCCTGCGCAACGACTCCGGCGAGGCGGTCACCTCGACGCTGCCGGAGGCCGGGATCGACGTGCCGGTCACGGTCCCGGCGCGGGACGCCAAGCTGATCGCCGCGGGGCTGAAGCTCGGGCAGCGGACGCTCGTGCACGCCACCGTGCAGCCCATGCTGAGCCTGACCGCCGGGCGGCAGGAGATCGCGGTGTTCGCGGGCCGGCGGGGAGATCTGGCGCAGGTCGTCCTGGACTGCGCGGACGAGCCGACGCCCATGCGGCTGGACGCGGAGCCCGCGTGGTCCTGGAACCTCGGCAAGCTCAACGTCACCGCTCCGCTCGGCGCCGGCGGGCTGAGCCGGGTGCGGGTCGAGGGAGACGGCGTGGACACGCCGATGCTGCTGCTGTTCGCCGACGACGCGACGGCCCTCAGGCTGTGGCCGTACGAGACGCCTTCCGGAGCGCTGCTCGTCTACGGACCGGCCCTGCTGCGTTCGGCGAAGCTGCGCGGCTCCACGGTCCACCTCACCGGCGACACCACCGCGCAGACCGGCCTGGAGGTGTGGGGGCCGCGCGGGATCACCCATGTCACGTGGAACGGGCGTCCGGTGCCCACCCGGATCAGCGCCTCCGGCAGCCTGCTGGCGCTGCGGCCGCTGCCCGGTGTGGCCCGGCCGGCGCTGCCCGCCCTGGACGGCTGGCGGCGGCGGACCGAGAACCCGGAGGCCGAGCCCGGCTTCGACGACTCCGGCTGGACGGCGGCCGACAAGGAGACGTCGTTCAGCACGACGCCCGTGCCCGACGGGCAGCCCGTGCTGTTCGCCGACGACTACGGCTTCCACTACGGCGACGTCTGGTACCGGGGCGAGTGGACGGACGGACGCGGCCTGGAGTCCGTGTCCCTCGACTACAGCACGGGCACGCAGGGCCTGCTGATGGCCTGGCTGGACGGTGAGCCGCTGGGCACGCACCGGATGCCGGTGCCGGACAGGGACCGGGCGCGGCAGGGCACGTGGACGGCGAAGGCCACCTTCGACCTGCCGAAGGAGCTGCGGAAGAGGTTTCGTGAGGAGAGCCCGGAGCAGCGGCATGTGCTGTCCGTGCTCGTCCGGCGGATGCAGCACGACATGGACGGCACGGCGCGTGACACGCACAAGGCGGCGCGCGGACTGACCGCCGCGACCTTCGAGGGCGCCTCCCCGAAGGTGACCTGGCGGATCCAGGGCGCGTCGGCGCCCGATCCCGTGCGCGGGCCGATGAACAACGGCGGGCTGTACGGGGAGCGCGAGGGCTGGCATCTCCCGGAGTACGACGACGGGGACTGGAAGGACGCCGAACTGCCGCGTGCCGACCGGCGGCAGGGCGTCACCTGGTACCGGACGGATTTCCGGCTCGATGTCGAGCCCGGCGTCGACGCCTGCGTCGGGCTCGTCCTCGACGACGACCCCGAGCGGGCCTACCGCGTCCAGATCTTCCTCAACGGCTGGAACATGGGCCAGTACATCAACGACGTCGGGCCACAGCACACGTTCGTGCTGCCGAACGGGATCCTCCGCACACGTGGTGCCAACACACTGGCGTTGGCCGTGTTGTCCGACGGGACCACACCGTCGGGGCCCGGGGAGGTGCGGCTGACGCTGCTGGGCGCGGCGGCGGGAGGCGTGCCGGTCTCACCGGTGTGACCGGATCGAGCCGTCCGTGTGCATTGCCTTCTCCGGCAGGCTGGGCCACCGTTTGGCCTTTCAGGGCTGCCGACAGGGAGGGGAACCTCGTGCGAAGACGGCGTTTCATCGGTGGATTAGGCGGAGTGGTCGGGTCCGGGCTCGGGCTCGCCCCGCTGCGGGGTGGCACGGCCTGGGCGGCTCCCGGTCTCCTGGGTGAGCCCCGCGAGTGGCAGGCCGTCCCCGGCCCGGAGGCCACCCCGGCCGCGCAGCTGATCGACGTGGCGGCCGCGGGCCCGGATCTGGCCTGGGCCGTGGGCGAGGAGGGCCGCAGCGGGAGCGTACGGGGGACGGCGCTGGCGCTCGTCTGGGACGGCACGGCCTGGAAGCGCACCGGCCCCGGCTTCGCCGGCCACCTCGGCTCCGTCGCCGCCGCACCCGACGGCTCCGCCTGGGCCGTCGGCACCGACACCTCCGGCACGGCCCGGCTGCTCGCCTGGGACGGGTCGGCCTGGCAGGAGGCCGACTTCCCCGGACGCGGGGCGGCCGGGACGTCCCTCACCGGGGTCGCGACCGGCCCCCGCGGGCACGTCTGGGTCTCCGGCCGCAACAGCGACGGCTCGGTGCTGCTGCACGGCCGCCGGGGCACCTGGACCTGGCTGGAGGCGCCCCCGGCCACGACCACCGTCGCGCCCTCCGGCGTCCACCGCGCGCACTGCGGTGACATCTGGGTCTACGGCGATCAGCTCGTCGCCCGCTGGGACTCTCAGGCCTGGACGGTCCTGCCGGCGCCCGGCGGCATCCGGGCCGGCTTCACCGGGCTGCTCGCGGTCGCCCGCGACGACATCTGGCTGACGGGGTACGACTACGGCATCGGCGGCCCGCCCGGCAAGCCCCCGGGTGTCCGGCTGCTGCACGGGGACGGCGGCCCCTGGGAGAGCGTCACGGCTCCGTTCGGCGTCGGCATGCTCACCGGCATCGTGGGGGACGCGCAGGGGCGGCCGGACCGCATCGCCGGGTGGGACTTCTGGGACCAGACCCGGGCCCACTACCTGCGGTGGGACGGCACGGCCTGGGTGAGCGAGCGGGGGCCGGTGGCCACGACCCCCGTCATCATGAACTCACTCGCCACCGTGCCGGGTTCGGGCGGGTACTGGGCGGTCGGCACGACGTCCACCTCGCCGTCCTCGTCCGCCCAGGTGCGCATCGAACGCTGACCCGTCCGGTCCGTCACGCCGGCCGGATCACGCCAGCCGGATCACGTTCCAGGACACCGGCTCCAGGACGGTGCTCAGCGTGCCGTCCTGGAGGGCCGTGCCGTCGCCCGGGTGCGGGGCGACCCGCTCGGGGTCGTCGAGGGTGTTGCGGGCGTCGGGGTCGGCGTCCGCGAGCACGCTGTGCTCTACGACCCGGGTGAGGTCGAGACCGTTCAGGGCGACGTCGAGCGGGAGGGCCTCGGTGCGGCTGCGGTTCACCGCGAAGACCGTGACCGCGCCGTCCTCGGCGCGTACGGCGGTGGCGTGCAGCAGGTCCGTCTCGCCGAACTTCTTCGTCTCGTACGTCGGCGAGTCGACCCGGACGTCGAGGACCTGGCCGCGGCCGTACCGGGCGGCCTGGGCGAAGGGGAAGAACGTCGTCTGCCGCCAGGCCGGGCCGCCCGGCTCGGTCATGATCGGCGCGATGACGTTGACAAGCTGGGCGAGGCAGGCGACCGTGACGCGGTCGGCGTGCCGGAGCAGGGCGATGAGGAGCGAGCCGAAGACGACGGCGTCGGTGACGCTGTAGTTGTCCTCCAGGAGGCGGGGGGCCTCGGGCCAGTCGTCCTGCTCGAAGGTCTTCGCGCGGGCCTCCCACTCGGGCAGGTACCAGACGTTCCACTCGTCGAAGGAGAGGTTGATCCGCTTCTTCGACTTGAGCTTCGCGCCCACGTGGTCGGCGGTCGCGACCACGTTGTCGATGAAGGACTCCATGTCGACGGCGGAGGCCAGGAAGGAGTCGATGTCGCCGTTCTCGGGCCAGTAGTAGGCGTGCAGCGAGATGTAGTCGACGAGGTCGTACGTCTCCTCCAGGACCGTCGCCTCCCACTCGGCGAACGTCGGCATGGACTGGCTGGAGGAGCCGCAGGCGACGAGTTCGACGCCGGGGTCCATCTGGCGCATGGCCCGGGCCGTCTCGGCGGCGACGCGGCCGTACTCCTCGGCGGTCTTGTGGCCGGTCTGCCAGGGGCCGTCCATCTCGTTGCCCAGGCACCACAGCCTGATGCCGAAGGGGTCCTTGTCGCCGTGGGCGGCACGGAGGTCGGACAGGGCGGTGCCCTCGGTGTGGTTGGCGTACTCCTGGAGTTCGAGGGCTTCCGCGACGCCTCGGGTGCCGAGGTTGACGGCCATCATGGGCTCGGCCTGGGGGCCGATCTTGCGGAGGAAGTCGATGTACTCGGAGAGGCCGAAGCGGTTGGACTCCGTCGAGTGCCAGGCGAGGTCGAGGCGGCGGGGGCGGTTCTCCGCGGGGCCGACCGAGTCTTCCCACTTGTAGCCGGAGACGAAGTTGCCGCCGGGGTAGCGGACGGCGGTGACGCCGAGTTCGCGGACGAGGTTCAGGACGTCCTGGCGCAGGCCCTTGTCGTCGGCCGTGGGGTGGTCCGGTTCGAAGATGCCGGTGTAGACGCAGCGGCCGAGGTGTTCGACGAAGCTGCCGAAGAGGCGGGGGTTTACTTCGCCGATGGTGAAGGCGGGGTCGAGGGTGAAGCGGGCGGTGTGCATGCTTGCCTTTCGAGGTTCAGTTTCGTCTGCGGGTGCGTGGGGGCTGGTCGCGCAGTTCCCCGCGCCCCTAGAAAAGGGGCGTTTACTGCCCTGCCAGGCCGGTGTGCGCGACGCCCGCCACTATCTGGCGCTGGAAGAAGACGAAGACGATGATCAGGGGCAGGCCCGCCATCAGGCCGCCGGCCATGAGCTGGGCCCACTGGATGCCGTAGGAGTTCATGACGGTCGCGATGCCGTTCGGCATGGTCATCAGGTCGGGGTTGTTGGTCACCATGTACGGCCAGAGGAAGTTGTTCCACGAGGCGATGAACGTGAAGATGCCGACCGCGGCGAGGGAGGGGCGGGAGAGCGGGAGGACGATGGTGAAGAAGACGCGCCAGCGGCCCGCGCCGTCGATGAAGGCGGCCTCCTCCAGCTCGCGCGGGATGCCCTGGAAGAACTTGTAGAGGATGTAGACCATCGCGGCGGGTGCGCACTGCGGCAGGATCATGCCCCAGTAGGTGTCGACCATGCCCATCTGCTGGACGGTGGTGAACAGTGGCACGCCGAGGACGGCGGGTGAGATCATCAGGCCGGCCATGACCAGGCCCATCAGCGGCTTCTTGCCGCGGAACTCGGTGCGGGCGAAGCCGTATCCGGCCAGTGCGCTCACCAGCAGCACCACGGACGTCACGCAGACGGAGACGACCACGGAGTTGACGAACCAGTTGGTGATGTTGCCGGTCTCGAAGAGGGCCTTCCAGGCCTGGCCGGTGACATCCCTCGGGAGCCAGTGCGGCGGTACCTCCACCGCCTCCGTCTCCGACTTGAGGGAGGTGAACAGGGCCCAGGCGAAGGGGGCCAGGAAGGCGGCCGAGACGGCTGCGCCGAGGAGGGTCAGGACGATCTGGCTGGGGGTCCACGGCTTGCGGGGCTTCACCGGTACGGCGGTGGTCATCGGGCGCTCTCCTCACGGTTGCGCAGCAGCCACATCCGGGCGAGGGCGACTGCCGCGATGATCACGAAGAAGATGACGGAGATCGCGGAGGCGTAGCCCACGCGGTAGCTGGTGAAGCCCTCTTCGAGGGTGTACTGGACGAACGTGCGGGTCGATCCCTCGGGCCCGGGGAGGAAGTCCATCATCACGACGGCCTGGTCGAAGACCTGGAGCGAGGCGAGGATCTGGAGGGCGACGACGAGGCCGGTGATGTTGCGCAGCATCGGCAGGGTGATGTGGACCATGCGGTGCCAGGCGTTGGCGCCGTCGAGCTTGGCGGCCTCGTAGAGGTGGCCGGGGATGCCCTGGAGGGCGGCGAGGTAGAGCAGGAAGCTGAAGCCGACCGTCCACCACAGGGTCTGGATGACGATGGCGAGCATCGCGTACGACTTGTCCGTCAGCCACGGCGTCTCGATGCCGAAGACGTAGTTGATCATTCCGGTGCCGGGGTTGAACAGCCACTGCCACAGGTTGGCCGCGACGGTGGACGGCAGCAGGAACGGGGCGAAGAAGCACAGCCGCCACAGCCACTTGCCGCGCTCGATGTGGTGGGCGAGCATCGCCAGGAGGAAGGCGAGGACCGTGATACACGGGACGACCAGGAGCGTGAAGTATGCGCTGTGGCCGAGGGAGTCCCACATCAGGGGGTCCTCGATGGCCTCGCGGTAGTTGTCGAGGCCGATGAAGCGCGTGCCCTCGCCCGAGATGTTGGCGTCCGTGAAGCTGAGGTAGACGCCGCGCAGCAGCGGCCAGATCACGAAGAGCGTGAACAGCAGGAGGAACGGGGCCACGAACCAGCCGCCGTGCTGGAAGCCCTGGCCGCGGCGGAGGGTGGCGCTGCCGGCGGCTGTCCTGGCGCGGGCGGGGGCGGCGACGGTCCGGGCGCTGGTCTGGGCGCTGGTCGCCATCATGCGGTCGCACCTCCTTGTGCGGCTGTGCGGCCGTCCATGGGGTTCTTCATGGCGAGCAGGTGGGTGAGTGCGCTCTTCATCCGGCGGGCCGCGGTCTCCGGCTTGGCGGAGCCCAGGGTCGAGGCGACGACGATCGGGCCGACGCGCTGGGCGAGGATGCCGGTGGAGCCCGCGAACCACACCTTCGGCTCGGTGGCCTGGTGCTCCATGGCCGAGACGTACTCGCTCTGCGGGTCCAGCGCCTTGTACGCGGCGGTGGACAGGGTGGGCGTGTAGGCGGGGATGTGGCCGCCGGCGGCCCACTGCCGGGCGTGCCGGACGACGTAGGCGGCGAGCCGGTGGGCGGCCTCGTTGGCGGGGCCGCCGCGGTCGGACTGGTGCGGCAGGACGAAGGCGTGCGACTCGGCGTGGGTGGCCGGCTTGCCGAAGACGGGCGGCAGCGGGGTGGCGCCGTAGTCGAGTTTCGCTCCGGAGAAGACCGGCACGGACCAGTTGCCCTCCCAGACGAACGGGGAGCCGTTGAGGAACTGCTCGGCGCCTGCGGACCCGGCGAAGCCCGGGTTCGCGTACCCGTCGGTGATGTGGCGGCGCAGGAACTCCAAGACCTGGGTGGCCTTGTCGGTGTCGAAGGTGACCTCGGTGCGGGCGGCGTTGAACCAGGTGCCGCCGAGCTGGGTGTAGAACGCGACGAAGAACCACCACTGGAAGTTCTGGTCGTTGACCCACAGGCCGATGGTCTGGAGCCCCTTCTTCGTGGCCCGCTTCGCCTGCTTCAGCACGTCGAACCACTCGTCGGCGGAGGTGACGGGCACGATCCGGCCGTCGTCGCCGAGCAGGCCCGCCTTCTTCAGCACGTCCTTGCGGTAGAAGCAGAGCTGGACGTGGATGTCGAGCGGGAGAGCGTAGAGCTTGCCGTCGATGACGGCGCGCTTCCAGAGGGCGGGGTTGAAATCGGCTTCCCGCACGCCGTACTTGCCGAGCAGGTCCACGTCCCAGGGGTCCAGGAAGCGGCCGGGCGAGAAGCCGGTGACCCGGCCGAGGTGCATGACGCCGAGGTCGGGTGCGCGGTTGCCCGCGGCGGCCATGGCGAGCTTGGTGTAGAAGGGGCTGCCCCACTGGAGAGTGGAGTCCTTCACCGCGATGTCCGGGTTGGCCTTACGGAAGGCGTCCAGCATGGCGATCATGTTGGATCCGTCGCCGCCGCTGAAGAGGTTCCAGTAGCGCACGCGGGTGTCGGCGTCGGCGGCGAGTGCGTCGGCGCCCGTGCCGAGCGCGGCGAAACCGAAGCTGCCCGCGACGAAGAGTCCTCCGAGCCCGCCGAGTAGCTGCCTGCGATTCAGGTCAGGTCGTCCCATGCCCTGCCCTTGCTGTCGTGTTCGATATACCGGAAGGTGCTCGTGACTTCGAACGGGACGGTAAAGAGGAAGCGCTTTCTCGTCAATGGTCGGCCCGGAACTTTGGTCACGACTTTCGGGCAGGAACGGTCGTTCCCCGCTGCACTACCGGCACCGGATCGCATGACGCGAACACTTTCGGGCGCGTAGTCTCGGACGCGCGGCCAAGCCGCCGGCCGGCGCTGAGAAGGGGGAGCGATGGACATCGCGGGCGCGCGAGTGCGAGCCGTCACCGCCCTCAGGCGCTCGCGCCGGGGGGCCGCCATGCGCCGCCTGGCCGCCGAACTCGCCGCCGCGGTCCGGGCGCGGGAGCAGGTACCGGACGGCGCACGGTCGTTGTGCCGGGCGCTGTGCGAGGAGATGAGCGCGCGGCGCGGCGGGCGGCCGGTCGAGCTGCGTTTCGAGCGCTTCCCCGACGAGATCGAAGTGACCGGCCTGTGGGTGGAGTTCCAGGACTTCGACCTCGTCATCGTCGAGGAGCGGGCCGAGGCCGTGCAGCAGTTGGTCATCCTCGGGCACGAACTGTGGCACCTGCACGCGGGGCACGGGCATCACCACGGGGCGGGTGCGGCGGCGGCCCACGCCTTCGCCGACCGGCCGGGGTGGGACGCCGCCGCGCTGGCGGTGGCCGCCCGCAACGGCTCCCGGGAATGGGACGAGGCCGACGCCGACGCCTTCGGACTCCGGCTGGCGGCGGGGTGCCGGGCGCTGCTGCCGGGTGGGCGCGGACCGGACGTACCCCTCGACCCCGTGCAGCGGTCGCTGTACTACCGGGGGCCGCGAGGAGGTGCGGCACCGTGAGCACGGTGGCCCTGACTCCGGTCGAGTTCGTCAACCAGTTCTATCCGAACTTCTGGTGGATCCCCGCGGGGGTCCTGGCCGCCGCCCTGGCCATCAAGCTGCCGAGCATCATCCGGCTCTGGAAGGACCCGATGCTGCGCGCGGTCGGCGGGCTGCTGCTGCTCGCCTGCGCGGTGTTCGTCTTCGTGGCGCCGTCGACGATCGCGCGGGTCAACCGGCTCACCGGGGTGGCGAACTTCTCCGGCCCTTGGGTCTACTCGCTGCTCACCGCGTTCTGCGCCTTCTGCCTGCTGCTGATCATCTCCTGGCGCAACGGCCCGTCCGACCGCTCGGACCGCACCCGGCGCGCGATGCGCGGGGTCGTGGCGGTCTATTCGGGTGTGATCGTCGTGATGTGGGTGCTGTTCGCTCTCGCGGACGTGCCGGTGGAGCGGCTGCGGGATCTCGACACGTACTACGCGAACACCCCGTACATGCGCGAAGTGATCGTGCTCTACCTGCTCGCGCACACCGCGGCGGCACTGGTCACCAACGGGCTGATCTGGAACTGGGTGCGCACGGACGGGCTCGACTCGCTGCTGCGCTGGGGGTTGAAGTTCCTCGGCGTCGGCTACACGGCGCAGTTGCTCTTCGACGCCGCCAAGATCAGTGCCGTGGTGGCCCGTTGGTCCGGGCGGGACGTGGACTGGCTGAGCACGGCCGTCGCCCCGCCGCTCGCCTGCCTGTCCGCCGTGCTCATCGCGATCGGCTTCATCCTCCCCCACGCCGGGCAGTACCTGCACGGCCGCTGGCACGTCCGGCTTGCCCACCACGAACTGCGGCCGCTGTACCTGCTGATGAAGACGGTCAACGGCGCAGGGGTCCCGTTCCTGCTGCGTGCGACACCGGAGCTGCGACTGGTCCGCCGGGAGACGTTCATCCGCGACGCACTGCTGCCGCTCGCCCGGCACATCGACGAGGGCCGGCGCGAACGGTTCCACGAAGCCGCCCTCGCCCTCGGCCACCCGCCCGACCTGGCGAAGGTGCTCGCCGCCACCGCGGCGATCCAGGACGCGGCCGACGCCGGGACCCGGACCCAGGAGGACGACGGCACCGGTGCCCGTGACACCACGGAACTGCTGCGCGAGATCGGCGCCTTGTCCCGGGCCCTGCGCCGCACGGAGGATCTCCGGGCGATCCGCGCCCTGGCGCACGACCACGCGGAGGGCAGGTCGCTCACCGGCTGACCGCACCCCGGGGCCGCCCGGCCGATTTCCGCCGGGCCCCGCACAGGGGGCCGCGCGCACGCTGCGTGAAGGTACGGTGAGAGCCGTCCGGGACGAGGCCCCCATGGCTCGAAAACCGCTGCCGGCGGACGGTGTTGTGGGCTGCCCGGCGCCGTGGCCGGACGTCGGGGAATGCCCGCGGGGCAAAGGAGCCTTCATGGCTGAGTGCGAGGAGTCGCATGTCGCGTAGAGCTGTCGTCATCGGTGCGGGTCTGGCCGGCATGCTGGCCGCGGCGGCCCTGTCCGCCGTCGCGGACGAGGTGGTCGTGCTCGACCGCGACGATCTGCCCGAGGGGCCGGAGCACCGTAAGGGCCTGCCGCAGGGACGTCACGCGCATCTCCTCATGGCCGGCGGCCTGGCTTCCATGGAGGACCTGGTGCCGGGGGTGAGCATGCGCAAGCATCTGCTCGCCGCCGGTGCGCACGAGATACCGCTCGGCTCGGGCATGGTCGCCCTCACGCCCGAAGGCTGGTTCCGGCGCTGGCGCCACCCCGGACCGCGGATGCTGACCTGCACCCGGGCCCTGCTCGACTGGGCGGTGCGGGGGGCGGTGCTGGACGGCACCGGGGTGGTGATCCGCAAGGCGCGGGTGCTGGAGCTGACCGGGTCGCGGCAGCGGGTGACCGGGGTCCGCCTCTCGACGGCCACCGGAGAGGAGGATCTCGCCGCCGACTTCGTGGTGGACGCGAGCGGGCGTGGCTCACGGATCGTGACCTGGCTGGCGCGGCTGGGCGTCGACGACGTGCGCGAGAAGACGGTGGACGCCGGCCTGGTGAACGCCACCCGCCTCTACCGCACTCCCGAGGGGGCCGGGCGTTTCCCCCTGACCATCGTGCAGGCGGACCCGTACCAGGGGCGGCCCGGCCGTAGCGGCATGGTGCTGCCGATCGAGGGCGACCGCTGGATGGTCAGCCTCGCCGGCACGCGGGGCGGTGGCGAACCGCCGTCCGAGCCCGACGCGTTCCTGCGGTACACCCTGGAGCTGCCCGACCCCATCGTGGGCCGGCTGATCTCCGGCGCGGAGCCGCTCACCGACGTCCACGTCAGCCGCAGCACCAGCAATCACCGCCGGTACCTGGAGAAGGTGCGCTCCTGGCCCGAGCGCCTCGTCGTCCTCGGTGACGCGCTGGCCACGTTCAACCCCGCCTACGGGCAGGGCATGTCGGTGGCCGCGCTGGGCGCCCGGGAGCTGGACCGCGAGCTGCGGCGCTCCGGCCTCGACGCGCCCGGGCTCGCCCGGCGCGTGCAGCGGCGGACGGCCAGGCCTGTGGAGGCCGCGTGGACGATGGCGGTGAGCCAGGACGTCTGGTACCCCGGGACGCGCGGCGGTTCGCCCGGGATCGCCGACCGTCTGGTCACCGCCTACACCCGCCGCATGATCCGCACGGCGACCGGTTCGTACACGGCGGCGTCGGCGGTCTGGGACGTGATGAGCATGACGACGGGGCCGACGCGGCTGCTGCGGCCCTCGACGGTCCTGGCGACGCTGAGCGGGCCGCCGTTGCCGGCGGCGGTGGGGGCACCGCTGGCGGAGGACGAACGGGCGGTCCTGCGGCGGCTGGACCGGACGGGACGCTGACAGGGGCGTTCCGGCTCGGTCCGGTTCGCTCCGCTCCGCGCCCCGTCGGCGTGCTCCGCCGTCCGCCCCTGCGTGTCAGCCGGCGAACGCGGGCTGTACGAGCCCCTTGCCCGCCCCCGGCACCACGAACAGCGACCCCGCCAGCGCGGGCGGCTCGCTCAGGCCCGTACGCGCCGTCGTGATGTACAGGTCACTCATCCCGGCCCCACCGAACGCACAAGCCGTCACCAACGGCACAGGCAACTCGATCACCCGGTCCAGCCGCCCGTCGGGCGTGTACCGCCGCACCGCCGCGCCCTCCCACAGGGCCACCCAGACACACCCGTCGGCGTCGACGGTCAGCCCGTCGGGAAACCCCGCGCCGTCCTCGGTCTCCGCGAGGGTCCGCCGCCCGGACAGCCGCCCGTCCTCGTAGTCGAAGACGTCGACCCGCCGGGTCGGGGAGTCGATGTAGTACATGAGGCGCCCGTCGGGGCTCCACCCGGTGCCGTTGCTGACGGCCACGTCGTCGAGCACGACATCGACCGAACCGTCGCCGGTGACGCGGGACAGCGTGCCGCCCCCGGGCGCCTCGTCGTAGCGCATCGTGCCCGCCCACAGCGAGCCGTCCGGCGCGACGGCCGCGTCGTTGGCGCGGCGGCCGGGCACGGGCTCGCGGTGCAGCCAGCGAAAACCGCCGTGGGAGTCGCCGTCGGGGTCGCCGTCGGGGTCGAGGAGGCCGACCCCGTCGCGCAGGTTCAGCACCAGCCCCCCGCCGGCGCGCGGCTTGACCGCGCCCACGTGCTGTTCCGTCCGGCGGACGGTGCGGCGCCCGGTGGCCGGGTCGTACGTGTGCACCCGGCAGCCGAGGATGTCGATCCACAGGAGCCGGCCGGCCGCCGCGTCCCAGGTGGGACCCTCGCCGAGCTCGGCCTCGGCCCGTACGGCGACCTCGTACGGCGTCGTCGTCATGCCATGCTCCGGTGGCCGAGGTGCTCGGACAGCTCGGCGGCGCCCTTCGCGGCGAGCTGCTCCAGCTCGGCGCGGCGCTCCTCGCTCCAGCGGATCATGGGCACGGAGATCGACAGGGCGGCGACGACCTGGCCGGTGCGGTCGCGGACCGGCGCGGCCACGCAGCTCACGTCCGGGTTGGACTCGCGGTTCTCGACGGCGAGGCCCCGCTCACGGATCTCGGCCAGGGTCTCGCGCAGGGCGGCCGGGTCGGTGATGCTGTTGGGGGTCATCGCGACCAGCTCGGCGCCGTCGGGGATCCGCGCGGCGAGCTCGTGCTCGGGAAGGGAGGCCAGCAGCATCTTGCCGACGGACGTGCAGTGAGCGGGCAGCCTGCGCCCGGCCGCCGACACCATCCGCACGGCGTGCGTGGAGTCCACCTTGGCGATGTAGATGACGTCCGTGTCCTCGAGGATCGCCACGTGCACCGTCTCGTCGCAGGTCTCGGCGACGGACCGGGCGACGAGCTGGCCCTCGGCCGCGAGGTCGAGCTGCTCGGAGTAGCGGGCACCGAGCTGGTACGGACGTACGCCGAGCCGGTAGCGTCCGGGCTGGCCGGGCACCGGGACGATGTACTTCCGGGCGGCGAGCGTGGTCACCAACTCGTGCACGGTCGTGCGCGGCAGCTGGAGCTTGCGCACGATGTCGGGGGCGGAGAGCGTCCCGTCCCCGTCGAGGAAGAGCTCGAGAATGTCGAGAGCCCGGGTCACGGCTGGTACGAGGCGTCCCACGATCGGCCCCCTCCCTATGTGTTTCTCAGGCGCCTGTGTTCGCGACATCAACGTTCGAGATATCAACAGGCGATCGGCATGACGAACACAGGCTAGTCACAGAGGTTTGCCCGGGCAATGGGCAGAGGCCCGCGGGCGGAAACCCGTGAGCACACCACAGACACGTGGCGTGCACATTAAAGTGCCCTGTGTGCGACACGTCACAGGTGTCGCAAGGGTGGGGGAATCTCTGTGCGTGACATGACCATGGGCTCGAACGTGTCTCTGACGGCCCTGAGCGAGAACACCGGATCCGCGATCGTCAGCCTGGGCTGGTCCAGCCCGACCGGTGAGGGCGACGCCGACGTGTCCGTCCTGCTGCTGGGCGCGGACGGCAAGGTACGCAGCGACGCCGACTTCTACTTCTACAACAACCCGGTGGCCGCCGACGGCAGTGTGCAGCTCCTCGGCAAGGAGCCGACCGGGGACGGCAGCGAGGACCGGATCAGCTTCGACCTGACCGCGGTCCCGGCCGACGTGGAGCGGATCGTCGTGGCCGCGAGCCGGTACGAGGGGGCCCGCTTCGGCGAACTGCACGACGTGCGGGTGACACTGGCCGACGCCGTGGGCGAGAGCCTCCTCCGGTTCGTCATCGAGGACGCCGGTCCGGTGAGCGCGATCATCTTCGGTGAGCTCTACCGGCGCGGAGAGGAGTGGAAGTTCCGGGCTGTCGGGCAGGGCTACGAGAGCGGGCTGGCCGGGCTGGCGACGGACTTCGGCGTCGACATCGAGGACGACGAGGCGGAGTCCGCGGCGGCCGTCGAGGACGAGGAAGCGGAGTGTACGGCGGCGGTCGCGGAGGAATCGCCCACCGTCGTCCCTCCAGACGTCCGGCCGCAGACGACTCTGGAGGCCGTCCCGGCACCGCGCCCGCCGGCCGACGAGGAAACCGCCCCGAAGAAACGGACGGCCCGGCCCCGGACCGCGAAGAAGAAGGTCACGCCGCCCAGGGCGCCCGCGAAGAGCCTCGCGGAGAACGAGTCCTGGAGACAGGCGCGGCTCTTCCCGGTCTCGGCGCTCAAGGGCGACCGGGACCGGGAGGTGCGCGCCACATCGGTGCTGCTGTCGGTGATGGCCCAGGTGCCCCGGTTCGGCAGGCGGATCACCGCCCCGTTCGGCGCGCCGTCCGGCCGCATGGAGACGTTCACCGAGGTCTCCCTGCCGCACGGTGACACGCCTAGGCGCCCCGACGGAGTGATCCGCGTCGAGCGCGCCGGCAAGCTGTGGACGGCACTCGTCGAGACCAAGACCAACGGCAACGCCCTCAAGTCCGAGCAGGTCCAGGCCTATATGGACATCGCCGCCCGGCGCGGTTACGAGGCCGTGATCACGCTGTCCAACGACGTCGCGCTGGAGGGCAGCCCGCTGGTCGACGTCAAGATCGACCGGCGGCGCAAGCATCAGGTGGCGCTCTGGCACCTGTCGTGGGCCGAAGTCGCCCACCAGGCCCAGATGCTGATCCGGCACGAGGGCGTCGGCAACGCGGCCCGCACCTGGCTGCTCCAGGACCTCCTGCACTACCTCCAGCACGACAACTCCGGCTGCCACGGCTTCCAGAACATGGGCTCGGCCTGGGTGCCGGTGCGCAACGGCATCGACGACGAAACCCTCTGCCAGGGCGACCCGCGCGCCTTGGAGGTGGTGGAGAGCTGGGAGCGGCTCATCCGCCAGGTGTGTCTGCGGCTGGGCGGCGAACTCGGGCAGAAGGTGCTGCCCGCCCAGCGCACCCGGCGCGGCACCGACCCCGGGACCCGCCGCGCCCGGCTGGCCGACCAGCTGTGTCTGGAGGGCAGGCTGCACGCGGAGTTGCGCGTCGAGGGCGCCCCCGGCCTGCTCACCGTCAGCGCCGACCTGCGCACCGCCAAGCTGCGTACGTCCGTGGAGATCCCGGCCCCCGAGCAGGGCTATCCCCTGACCTGGGTCAAGCGCCTGGTCCGCCAGCTTGCCGAGGCGCCGGCGGACCTGCACGTCGAAACCCTGGTCGACGGCCAGACGGGAGGTCCCCGCGGCACGCTGGAGCGGCTCCGCCCGGAACCGGGGGACCTGCTGCCCAAGGACAGCGCCACCCGGATCACCGGTTTCCGCCTGTCCCTCTTCAAGGGCATGGGCAGTGGCCGGGGCAACGCGGAGTCCGGCTTCATCCGCAGTGTCGACGACGCCGTGCACCGCTTCCACACCTCGGTGGTGGTCCACCTGGACGCTCCCGCATCCGGGCGGGCCGCGGCGAAGGAGCGGGCCACGGTGTGACGGCGCCGGGGGGGTGAGCCCCGCCGGGTGCACCGGCGCGGCTCACCGCCGCCCCCGCACCGCCCCCAGCTCCCCCCGCAGCCGCTGCGCGCGCAGGACCAGTTCCAGTTCGAAGCGGCGGTCGGGGTCGTCGATCTCGTCGCCCCACAGTTCCCGGATCTGGCGCAGGCGGTAGCGGACGGTCTGGGGGTGGACGCCGAGCCGGGCCGCGACCTCGGGGGCTCCGCCCCGGGTCTCCAGCCAGGCCAGGAGGGTTTCCGCGAGGCGGCGGCCGTGGGTGGGACCGCAGTGGGTCAGGGGGGCCAGGCTCCTGCGGGCCAGGTCGTCGATGAGCTCCTCGGGCTGGAGGAGGACCAGCGCCTCGGTGTGCTCGGTGCAGTAGAGGACCTCCCCTGAGGGGAGCAGGTCCCGTTCCATGAGGCGCACCGCGGCCTCGGCCCAGCGCAGCGACTTCGCCGCGTCGGTGAGCGGGACCGGCGGGCCGATCGCGCCCGACCAGCCGGCCAGGGCCCGGTGCAGGAGCTCGGGGCGGCCTGCCGCGTCCGGGTCGGGCACGACCATGCGGGGCTGCTCGTACTCCATGTCGAGCAGCACCCCCTGCCCGACGGCGGGGGCCATGGCCTCCCGGGCGGGGCGCAGCAGGACACCGACCGCGACCTTCCCGGGCAAGGGCCAGCCGATCCGGGCGGCCCGTTCGGTCAGCGCTTCGGCGGGGTCGCCGCGGTGGTGTTCGGCCAGCAGGAGCTCCATCAGGCGGCGCTGGAGGCGCAGGCGTTCCCCGGCCTGGCGGGCCGCGGCCTCGGCGTAGCCCCGTACGGACTGGTCGACCAGGCCGTCCAGGTACTCGTAGCCCGCGTCGACGAGTTCGTACATCGCCGGCGGCGGGATCTCCACGCGCTGGCCGATGTCGGCGAAGCGGCGCCAGGCCAGGCGTACGCCCATGCGGTAGATGGCCTGGAGGGAGTCGAGCGAGCGGCCGTTGAGACCCTCGCCGCGACCGAAGTCCTGGAAGACACCGGGCGGGACGGTGGGCCGGCCCTCCGAGTGCTCCAGGTGCTGCACGAAGACCTCGATGGCACGCCGGATGCCGACCAGGGCCATGGGCTCGCCTGAGTCGTCCAGGACGACGGGCAGATGGGGATACTCGCGCTGGATCTCGCAGAGGATCTCCTCGGCGAGGGCGGGCGCCTCGGCCATGGCGATCGCCGCGAACCGGCGCACCTGGAAGCGCGGTACGTCGTGCCAGGCGGAGCGCGTGGTGACGGTTCCGGTGCGGGCGGCCGTCACCGTCAACTCCCCTGCCCGGCCTGCTCGTAGGTGATCAGGGGGGTGTTCGGCTGGTCGGGCGTGGCTTCGAGCAGCGCGACGACGCCCAGCGCGGCGCCCACGGCAAGGGCGGCGGCGAGCGCGACGGTCAGCGCGGCAGCGAGCAGTCTCGACATCGCAGGGTCAGCCTCTCTGTCCGGATTCGTCCGGAGATCGTCCGGAGGTCTTCCCCACCCCGGCATCCCGTCCCTGCCTGTCGCGCCCAGTCTCGACAAGCATTGACACCCCGTCAAGAGCGGCCTACGGTTCCCGGCCCAGCCGTACACGCGCTGTTTCCCGCCGTGCCGGCCCTCTCGTACGTCGAGCCGTCCCAAGCCACTGGAGTGCCCGGATGCGCCGTACAACCTCCCCCTTTTCGCTGGTCCTGCTGGGTCTCGGCACGTTCCTGCTGGTACTGGCGCCCCTGCTCGCCTGGTACGTCCAGCCGCGTGCCGCGGTGAACCCGATCGACATCGACACCACCGCCGTCTACACCGGCCGGGGCAGCGTCTTCGACACTGACCGGATCGAGACGGTCCCCGACCGGAAGATCACGGTGACCCAGCGGGTGCGCGGCAACGTCGAGGACAGCGAGCGCAGCGGAAACGCCGTCTGGGACGTGACGACCACGGTCGACACCGACAAGTCACTGCCGGCCGCCGACCCGCACGACGCGCTGGAGTTCACGCCGCACCGCTGGGTGATGGACCGGAAGACCACCCGGCCGGTGCACTGCTGCGGCGAGAAGCCGTACATCGAGGGCGAGGCCTATCTGAAGTTCCCCTTCGACGTGCAGAAACGCTCGTACCAGTGGTGGGACAACACCCTCGGCGACACGGTCGTGCTGCGCTACCGCGGCACGGAAAAGGTCCAGGGCTACACCGGCTACAAGTTCACCGGCTCCGTGCCGCCGACCAGGACCGGCACGCGGATGGTGCCCGGCAGCCTCGTCGACCAGCCGGGGCGGCCGCAGGTGCTGGCCGAGGAGTGGTACTCCAACCACGGCTTCGAGCTGGTCGTCGACCAAGCCACCGGCCGGGTGATCTACGCGCAGACCGGACCCAAACGAACCCTGCGGGCGCCGGCCGGGAAGAAGGACGCGGCGGTACTGCTGGACAGCCGGAAGATCTCCTTCACGACCGCGACGCAGAAGGAGGCCGTGCGGCAGGCGAAGCGCGACAGCGGCCAACTGCGCCTGGTGGGCACGACGTTGCCGATCGGGGCCGGTGTGGCGGGTGTGGTGCTCGCGGCGGTGGGTGGCGTTCTGGTGGCGCGTGGGCGGAAGGAGCCGGAGCAGCCCACTCCGTCCGATACGTCCAGTACGCCCCAGCCCACCCTCACGATGTGATGTGGCGTCAGCTTCAACAAAGCCCGAAATTGTCACGCCGGTGAGTAGCCGTGGAGAACGTCCGGGCGAAAACTGTCCAACCCCACCCGAGCACAACCCGTCCACACTCCCCTCCCAGGAAGGGCTCAGGCCCCCCACAGCCAGACCCCCCAGAGCCACACCTTCCCCACGCTGAGTTCCGCACCCCGAGACGAGTTGGAGCACCCATGCCCCAGCACGTACCGTCCTCGCTGCATGCCGCGCTCCCCAGCGCGGAGCAGCACCTTCCGGCGCTCCCCCCACATCCGCGCCGGATCGTCTTCCTCGCCCATCGCGATCTGGACAACCCGTCCGCCGGCGGCTCCGAGCTGCTGGTCGACAAGCTCGCCGACGGCCTGACCCGGCTCGGCCACCAGGTGACCCTGCTGTGCGGGGGCCCCGCGGCCTTCCGGGACTACCGGGTCGTGTCGGCGGGCGGCCCGTACGGGCACTATCTGCGCGCCCGGTCGGCCTTCGCCCGCCAGGTCGGAGACTGCGACCTGCTGGTCGAGGTGTGCAACGGCATGCCGTACCTGGCGCCGCTGTGGCACTCCGGGCCCACGCTGTGCCTGGTCAACCACGTCCACACCGACCTGTGGAAGATGCGCTTCGGCGGGCCGCTGGCGCCGGCCGCCCGGATCGGCCGAAGACTCGAGCACTGGGCGCTGACCGGGGCGCAGCAACGGAGTCTGCTGGTCGCGGTCTCCTCCTCCACCGCGCACGCGCTGCGCGCGATCGGCGTGGAGCGGGACCGCATCCGTGTCGTGCACAACGGGGTCGAGGAGCCGGGGCCGCGGGCCGAGCGCTCCCCCGAACCGTTGTTCGTCGCCGTCGGCCGGCTCGTCGAGTACAAGCGGATCGATCTGCTGCTGCGGTTGTGGGAGCGAGTACGGCCCGTCACCGGCGGGCGGCTGGTCATCGTCGGGGACGGCCCCGAGCGGGCACGGCTGGAGCAACTGGCGGGTCCCGGCGTGGAGTTCACCGGGTACGTGTCGGAGGCCGAGAAGCACCGGCTGCTGTGCGCGGCCTGGTTGCTGCTGCATCCCTCCGCCGTGGAGGGATGGGGTCTGGTCGTGACGGAGGCCGCGGCGCGACAGACGCCGACCGTGGCGTTCGACGTGCCGGGGCTCAAGGACTCCGTGGTCGATGGTGAGACCGGGGTTCTGGCGCGCGGTGAGTCGTCGTTCGCGGCGGCGTGGTGTGCGTTGGCCCTGTCCGGGCGTCGGCGGGAGTTGATGGGGAAGGCGGCTCGGGAGCGGGCTGCGCAGTTTCGGTGGGACCGGACTGTGCGGCAATTTCGGGTGGTGGCCGCGGAGGCGGTGAGGGGCTGGGGGCCGTGAGGCGGCGTGCGGTCGTACGTGGCTTGTCGCGCCCACGCGGCGGAGCCGCACGTGTCACAGCCCCGCGCCCCTATGTAAACGACCCCTCCTTTCGGCGATCTGTTGCCCTTTTCCGTGCCTTCCTCCACGAGCAGGACGATCCCGAGAGCTGTTACTCGCTGCTCGCCCGGGACGCCGTCGATCAGGTCGAGGCGTACGACGGGCCCGTCGCCGGGCGTACGGTCGTCGACGTCGGCGGCGGCAGCGGGTATTTCACCGAGGAGTTCCGGCGACGTGGAGCGCACGCGTTCCTCTTCGAGCCGGACATGGCCGAACTCGGTGAGAAACCACCGGACTCGGCCGTCGTAGCCGACGGATACCTGCTGCCCCTCCGGGACGGCGTCGCGGACGTCACGTTCTCCTCGAACGTGCTGGAGCACGTCGCCGACCCGGAGACGTTCCTGAGCGAGCTGGCCCGGGTGACGCGGCCGGGCGGGCTGATCTACGTGTCGTTCACCAACTGGCTGTCGCCGTGGGGCGGGCACGAGTGGGCCCCGTGGCACTACTTCGGTGCCGAGCGGGCCCGGGCCCGCTATCTGCGGCGGACCGGCAGGCCCGCCAAGCACACGCTCGGCGAGAACCTGTTCGCGGTGCACATCGGATCCACCCTGCGGCAGGTGCGTGCCCGGGACGACGTCACGGTCGTCTCGGCGCGCTCCCGCTACTGGCCGTTCCTCGCGGAGGCCGTCGCCAAGGCGCCCGGCATCCGCGAGTTCGCCACCTGGAACCTCCTTCTCATCCTGCGGCGGTGCCCTACATGACAACCACGGTCCAGGCTCCTCCACCAGCAGCCGTCCCCACCACCGCGACCGCGGCGGGTCCGCCCGAGGGCCCACGGTCGCGGCGCTGGCTGCTGGGCTTCTGGGCCGTGGCGTTCGTGCTGTTCCTGGCCGTGCAGCCAGGGCGGCAGACGTTCGACACCAAGCTCGGTGTGACGGTCGACCCGGGCCAGTTCCTCGCCGACCTGGGGCAGTTGTGGCACGACCGGGCCGGGTTCGGCGGGATCCAGGACCAGTACGTCGGCTATCTGTGGCCGATGCTGCCGTTCTACTGGCTGTGCGACCTCGTGCAACTGCCGGTGTGGCTGGCGGAGCGGCTGTGGATGTCGCTGATCGTGTCCGTCGCCTTCTGGGGTGCGCTGCGGCTGGCCGAGCGGCTGCGGGTGGGCAGTGGCGCGTCCCGGCTGCTGGGTGCCGTGGCGTACGCGCTGTGGCCGGTGTTCACCACCGTCATCGGCTCCACGTCGGCCGCCGCGCTGCCCGGCGCGTTCCTGCCGTGGGTGCTGCTTCCACTGACCGACGAGCGGTACGCCGCCCGGGTCGCGGCCCTGCGGTCGGCGCTGCTCGTGCCGTTCATGGGTGGCGTGAACGCCTCCGCGACGCTGGCGTCCCTGCTGCCGGTCGGGCTGTATCTGCTGTCCCGGCCGCCCGGGCCGCGGCAGCGCAAGCTGATCGCCTGGTGGGTTCCGGCCGTGCTCGTCGTGACGGCCTGGTGGTGGGTGCCGCTGCTGCTGCTCGGCGTCTACGGCGAGAACTTCCTCCCCTATATAGAGACGGCGCAGACGACGACGGACACCATGTCGGCGACCGAGGCGCTGCGCGGCGCCGGGAACTGGGTCGCCTATCTGCACTTCGGTGAGGCGTGGCTGCCCGCGGGCTGGGCCGTGGCCGCGTCGGTCGTCGTGATCGTGTGCTCGGCGCTCGCGGCCGGGCTCGGTCTCGCCGGGCTCGCCCGGCGGGACATGCCCGAGCGGCGGTGGCTGGTGCTGACGGTGCTGGTCGCGGCGCTGGTGCTGCTCGCCGGGTACGGCGGCGCGTTCGGGGCGCCGTTCCACGGGGCCGTGCAGGGCTGGCTGGACGGCTGGCTGTCGCCGTTCCGGAACATCTACAAGTTCCAGACGGGCCTGGCGCTGGCATTCATGCTGGGTCTGGCCCATCTGGTGGGGGTGGCCGCCGAGCCGCGCGGGGCGCGCCCGGTGCGCGGCCGGCGCTTCGCCCCGCTGGTCGCGGCGGTGCTGATCCTGCCGGGGCTGCTGTGGCCGTACCTCAACGGCTCGATCCTCAACCCCGGTTCCTTCCAGAAGCTGCCCACCTACTGGCAGGCCACGGCCGACTGGCTGGAGAAGTACTCGCCCGACTCGCGCGCCCTGGTCGTCCCGGCGACCGCGCACGGCGTCTACACCTGGGGCTCGCCCATCGACCAGCCGCTCGACGTGCTCGCCGAGTCGCGCTGGGCGCAGCGCGACTACGTCCCGTTCGGCACGCCCGGCAACCGGCGCGCGATGGACGCCGTCGAGCAGGCGCTGATGTCCGGTGCCGAAGTGCCGGGGCTGGCCGACTACTTGAGCCGGGCGGGGCTGTTCTACGTCGTCGTACGCAATGATCTCGATCCGGACCAGATCGGCTATGTGCCGACCACGACCGTCAAGCGCACCCTCGAACAGTCGGGGTACGAGCGGGTGACGGGGCTGGGGCCGGTGATGACCGGCGGGCGGATCGCGCACGACGCCCCGCTCCAGGTCGAGGGGCTGTACCCGCGGCAGCGGGCGGTCGAGATCTACCGGCCCACCGGGGACGACGTGGTCCGGCCCGGGCAGGCGGGACTCATGCCGGTCTCCGACACGGCCGTGGTGTCCGGCGGCCCGGAGGCGCTGCTCCCGCTGGCGTCGCGGCTGCGCGGCCGGGCGACCGTCCTGACCGGCGACAACCACCCGGGGCTCGGCACCCCGGCGGTGCAGGTGGTGGGCGACGGGATGCGGCGCGCCGACACCCGGTTCGGCGTGGTCAACGCCGGCACGTCGTACACGTACACGCGCGACGAGCGCAATGCGCAGGGCGCCCAGCAGGACCCGGGCGAGAAGCCCCGCCAGATCCTGCCGACCGAGGGCACCGACCACCAGACGGTGGCCGAACTGCGCGGCGCCCGCTCGGTGACGGCCTCCTCGTACGGCAACTGGCTGTTCCACCTGCCGCAGTACGACCCGGTGAACGCCTTCGACGGCAACCCGGACACCGCGTGGACGGAGGGCTCGCCGGACACGCCGGACGGGCAGTGGCTGCGCATCGGCTTCACCGGCTCCTACGACATGCCGTCCTCCTTCAAGGTGACGCCGCTGCCGCAGGAGAGCGTGCGGGCGGCGGCGACGAAGGTGCGCGTGGAGACGGAGAAGGGCGAGCGGACGAGCTTCCTGCGGCCCAACGGCACGGCGCAGAGCGTCAGGGCGCCCGAGGGCGGCACGCGGTGGATGAAGCTGACGATCGTGGATTCGGTGGAGCGCCGGGCCGGGCTCACCGGCGTGGGCTTCTCCGAGATCGACCTGCCGGACGTACAGGTGACGCGGCTGCTGCGGCTCCCGGTGGACGCGGCCGACGCGACCGCGGACGCCACGGTCGTCTCCCTGCACCGGGCCTCCGACCCGACCGGCCTGTCCGCGACCGGCACCGAGGCCGGTCTGCACCGCCGCTTCACGACACCGGCCGCCGGGACGTACGAGGTGACGGCGAGCGCGGTGCCGGTGCCGGGCGAGGAACTCGACCGGCTGCTGTACGAGGTGGCGCCCGAGCAGCAGTCCCGGATCGTCGCCACCGCCGACTCCACGGCGCGCCTCGGCGCGGGCCTCGCGGCACGCAACCTCACCGACGGCGACCTGACGACGGCGTGGATCGCGGGCGACCGGCCGACGATCCATCTGCGCTGGGACGGCAAGCAGCCGGTCGGCGAACTGGTCCTTGCCCCGGCCGGCGGCCTGTCCACCCGCGCCTCCCAGGTGCACATCAGCTCCCCGGACGGCGCGGCGATCGCCGGCGTCGACGAGAACGGCTGGGTCCGCTTCCCGCCGATCACCACGGACCGGCTCGACATCACGATCACCGAGACGGCCCCGCTGACCCTGCACAACCCGGTCGCCGACGAGGATCTGCGGCTCCCGGTGGGCCTCACGGAGGCGTACATCCCCTCCCTCGACCAGTACCGCACCCCGCAGCCGGACGGCACCCGCACGTTCTCGCTGCCGTGCGGCAAGGGGCCCGACGTGGCACTGGACGGCGAGCTGTACCGGACGGGAGCGAAGGGCACCGTGCGTGACCTGGTGGAACGGCGGCCCGTCGAGGTGACGCTCTGTCAACGGGACAGGAAGGACGCCGAGGTGGAGCTGGCCTCGGGCGACCACCGGCTGGAGGGCGGCGACGCCGGCCCGCTCGCGCTGACGGACGTCACCCTGACCCGCGGGACGGTCCCGGAGGCCGCCGCGGCCGGGCGTGAGCTGCGGGTCCGGGACTGGCTGGGCGACCGGCGCGAGGTGTCGGTCGGCTCCGGCGCGGCCTCGTACCTGACGACGTACGAGAACTTCAACGACGGCTGGAAGGCCACCCTCAACGGCAAGGAGCTCACCCCGCTGCGGCTGGACGGCTGGCAGCAGGGCTGGCGGATCCCGGCCGGGGCGGGCGGCACGGTCAAGCTGTCGTACGAACCGGCCACCACGTACGACGCCGGGCTGATCGGCAGCGGCGCCGGCATCGCGGTACTGCTGGGCCTGGCGCTCTGGCGCCGCCGCGCCCCCAACCCCGACGCACCGCAACCGGCCCCGCCGCTGCCCGGCCTGTGGCTCGGCACGGTGGCGCTGACGCTGGTCGGAGTGGTGATCGCGGGCTGGTTCGCGCTGCTGGTCCCGGCCCTGGCGCTGCTCGCGGCCAGGCGGCACGCGCTGCTGGTGCCGATCGCGTTCGCGGCGCTGGCGGGAGCGGGCATCGTCGCCGCGTTCGGGGCCGGGGAGCCGGTGGGCGCGGGTGAGGGGGCGTTCGGCCGTACGGCCCAACTGCTGGCGCTGATCGGCCTGTTCGCGGGACTGGTGAGTCTGCGCGAAGGGCCCTCGTCCTCCTCGGAGGCACCGACCCGGCAGCTGCCCAGGACGACGGACACGGGGAAGGGCGAGCCCGCATGACGGCACCGGTACGCATCCCGTTCCCGGTGGTGGACGAGGTGTCCCGGCACTGCCTCCAGGAGGAGGAACCGGAGACGGTCCACATCGAGGTCCACTTCCCCGGCCCCGTCGACCAGATGCGTCTGCGCAAGGCGTTCACGGAGGCCCTGCACCGGCATCCGCGGATCCTGATGCGGGAGGCGCGGGGGCCGTGGTACCGGCGGCGGTACGAGTGGGAGCTGACGCCGGAGCCCGATGTGGAGGTGGTGACCTTCACCCCGCCGGGGCCCCGGGCGCTCCAGGACGCGAGGACCCGGGCCCTGACAGAGGCCCCACCCCTGTCAATGTCACCGCCCATACGCCTGGAGGTGGTAGAGGCCCTAGCAGCGGGCAGTCGTGCCGCTGGGGCGGCTCCCGACCCACAGAGCGCGGCACCCCGCCACGCCGGGCTGCGCACCCGCCCCGCCCAGGACATCCACACCGGCACCGCACAAGGCACAGTCCTCTTCCTCACCATCAACCACACCGCCCTGGACGGCCCAGCCTGCCTCCGCATACTCGCCACCGCCGCAGAGCTCTACGGAGGCAGCGACAACTCCCCCGCAGCACCACCGACCCGTACACCCCAAGCCCTCCGAGAAACCCCGGAGACCCCGACCACCTGGTCCCGCCCCGCGAGGGTCGCGCCCGGCACCCCCGACCCCTCCCCCGGCAACGGCATGCTGGTGACGGAACTCCCCCTCCCCCACCGCCCCAAGGGCACCCCCTACACCGTCAACGACCAGCTCATGGTCACCACGGCCCTGACCATCGCCCACTGGAACAGGGAACACGGCGCCCGCCCCCGCCCCCTCCGCATCACCATGCCCGTGGACGACCGCCCCCGCGACACCACGATGCCCATCGGCAACGGCACCCGCCTCGTGGAAGTCCCCTTCGTACCATCCGAGTTGCACCACCCGGACATGTCCGCCCTCCTCCGGCGCACCGCGGAGCGGACCCGCGCCCTGAAGTCCCTGCCCCGCCCCCAACTGGGCCACGGCGCCGCCCTCCTCACCACCCCCTGGGCCCCGGTCGCCGCCCGCGCCGCCCTCACCCGCACCCTGCGCCGCGCCGCCGCGCCCTGGACGTCGACGACCCTGCTCAGCAACATCGGTCGTATCCCCTACCCCCTGGACTTCGGGGAGGAGACGGGCCGGGCACACGCGGTCTGGTTCTCGGCGCCGGCCCGGATGCCGCGCGGCCTCACCGTGACCACCGCCTCCACCGCCGGCCGCCTCCACCTGGCCCTGCGCTGGTCCCGGGCCCTGCTCAGTCACGGCGACGGCGCCCACCTCCGCGACCTGTTCGAGCACTATCTGCACACCACGGAGGTGACCTCGTGACGAGCGCCCCCGCCCGGCCCCCCGAGTTGCGTGACTTCTACGAGAACCCGGCCGTCCCCGTCTCCTCCGGCACCCCGCGCAGCATCCGCCAGGCCCGCATGCTGGCCGGGGCGATCGGCCCGGCGGGGCGCGAGCCGCAGACGATCCTCGACATCGGGTGCGGGGACGGCACCGCCGCGGCCACCGCCGCGCCCTTCCTCCCCGGCCACCGCGTCATCGGTGTCGACTGGTCCCAGGACGCCCTGAGACGCGCCCGCACCCACATCCCGTACGCGGTCCGCGGTGAGCTCACCGGCGGCGGGCTGCCGTTCGCGCCGGAGTCGGCCGACGCCGTGCTGTTCAGCGAGGTGATCGAGCACCTCGTCGACCCGGACGCGGCGCTCGACGAGATCCGCCGGATCCTGCGGCCCGGCGGGCATCTGATGCTGTCCACGCCGAACCTGGCCGCCTGGTACAACCGCGCCCTGCTGCTCGCCGGTGTCCAGCCGGTCTTCTCGGAGGTCAGCCTGCGCGGCATCCACGGCCGCCCGGGCCGTGAGGTCGTAGGGCATCTGCGCCTCTACACCGCCCGCGCGCTGCGGGAGTTCGTCGCCGCGTCCGGGTTCACGGTCGTACGGCTCGAAGGTGCTCCCTTCCACGGCGTGCCGCGCCCGTTGCGGCCGCTGGACCGGCTGGCCTGCGCCCGGCCACAGCTCGCGTCGATCCTGCTGCTGCACGCCAGGAGGACGTAGCCCATGTGGTGGGGAGTGGCCGCGGCCCTGCTGGCGAACACCCTGTACAGCCTGGGCTTCGTGCTGGAGAAACGGGCGCTCACCTCGCTGCCCGAGGTGACGATCCGGCAACCGGCACGGCTGTTGCGCCTGGTTCTCGGCAGCCCCCTGTGGATCGGCGGTTCTCTCGCCCTCGCCGCCGGTTTCGGCGCCCAGCTCGTCGTCTACCGCACCCTCCCGATCGCCGCCGCGCAGGGCATCTTCGTCTCCGGCCTGGTGCTGCTCGTGCTGCTGTCGGCCCGGCTGCTCGGGGAGGAGACGAGCGGCCGGGAGCGGTACGCGCTGGCCGCGATCCTGCTCGCGCTGCTGATGGTGGTGCTGTCGCTGCGCGAAGGCTCGGACACCGTCAGCCAGGAGGCGCCGTACCCGTTGATCCTGCTGGTGTGCGTGCCGTCGCTGGCGGCGGGGCTGTGGCTGTACGGCTCCGCCGAGCGGCGGGCCCGCAACCGGCACCGGCGGCCGACGACCGGCGTCGAGTACGGCGTGGCCGTGGGCCTGCTGTACGGCGTCAGTTCGCTGGCCATCAAGGGCGTGTCGAGCCATCTCACGACCAGCGGGATCGGCGGCGCGGTGCTGGACCTGCTGAGCTCCCCGTATCCGTATCTGCTGCTGTTCACCGGTGTGTTCGGCCTGGTGATGTCGCAGGCGGCGCTCCAGCGCTGTCGGGCCTCGCTGATCGTGCCGGTGTGCACGACCGTGACGTCCCTGTTCACGGCGGTGCTCGGCACGCTGTCGTTCGGCGAGGCCCTGCCGGACGAGCCGCTGCGGCTCACGCTGCGGGTGGCGGGCACGGCCCTGGCGGTCGCCGTGCTCCTGACCATGCCGAAACACGACCCCGCTCCCCAACCTGCCGCACCAGCCAAGGAGTTGGCATCCCCATGAAGCCCGACGACCCGCTGCTGAAGATCCTGGCGTGCCCGCTCGACAAGGGACCGCTGCATCTGCTGGCCGAGGAGGCCGGGCAGGAGGGGGCGCTGTACAACCCGCGTCTGCGCCGCCGCTATCCGATCGTCGACGGCATTCCGCAGTTGCTGCCGTCCTCGGGCGAGCAGGTCTCGGACGACGAACACGAGGAACTTCTCCAGAGGATGACCCCATGACCAGCCTGGCCGCCCGGCTCGCTCCCCTCCTGCCCGCCCGCCTAGTGGCCGCGACGGCCCGGGCGCTCTACCCCCGGTTCGAACCGGAGCTGGCCCGGCTCGCCGAGCTGTGCCCGCCGGGCTGCGGTACGGCGGTGGACGTCGGCGGCTGGTACGGACCCTGGACGCACCGGCTGTCCGGCCTGGCCGAGCACGTGGTGACGATCGAACCGGTGCCCCACCTGGCCCGTCTGCTGACCGCCGCCGTGCCGCCGAACGTGCGGGTGATCCGTGCGGCGGCCTCGGACCGGCCGGGCATCGCCCGCCTGTGGCTGCCGTCGGACGACTCGGGCGACCGGGGCGTGTCGTCGCTGGTCCGGCGCGACATCCACGGCCGGGCGCTGGACGTCCCGTGCGTCACGCTGGACGAGCTGGGGCTGCGCGACGTCGGCTTCATCAAGATCGACGTGGACGGCAACGAACCGGCGGTCCTGCGCGGGGCGACGGGCCTGCTGGCCCGCGACCGGCCCGCCCTGTTCGTGGAGCTGGAGTCCCGCATCCAGCCGATCGCCCCGGTGGTGACCTACCTGTCCCTGCTGGGCTACGACGGCTGGGTCCTGCCCGGCGACAGCTGGGTGCCGCTGGCGAAGTTCCCCCTGGAGGAGCACCAGGCGGACGCCTCCTACGTCGTCTCGCACGGCCTGCTGCGCCGCGTCCTGCCGTACGACGCCCTGCGCGGCCCGCGCTACGTCAACTCGGTGCTCTTCCTGCCGGCCGGCCGACGCCCGGGCACCGCGCCGGTGGGTGACGATGGTGCCCATGCCCTCCGGAAAGCGCCCCGCTAGCCCCTTCACACCGCTCGACTTCCAGCTGGTGCTGCTGCGCCGCATGGCCGACCACAACCCCGGTCCGGTGGAGGACGCCCGTCGCGAGCTGGGCGCCTCCCTCGCGGACATGCGCGAGGCCAACAAGCGCTGGCAGGCGATGGTCCGCTCCCCGCGCTCCCGCTCGCCCCTGTCCCGCTACCGCTCGGTGCTGGGCGAACCCGAGTCCCGTACACCCCGCCGGATCGGCGACCTCGACTGCGAGTCCTGGCTATGGCCCCTCCCCCTCTGGCCCGACCTGCGCTTCGAGGTGCTGACCGCCCCGAACGGCGCGGTGTGGAACGAGTGGCTGGTCCGCGCCCCGGGCGCCGAGGGGCCCGACCTGCGCACGCTCGACGACCTCACCCCCTGGTCCTGCACGGTCGACGAGGCGGCCCGCGCCTTCGCCCCGGCCCGTCCCCTTCAGGGCACGGCCCCGACCCGCTGGGGACTGGCGTTCACCGCGCCGGACGGGCAGGGCGTGCGGTGGGAGGCCGTCGCGGAGTTCACGTGGGGGCTGTTGCAGCGGGTGGCCGTCACCGGCCGTCAGGACTGAGGGGCTCCGCGGCCCCGTCGGACCGCCGGGGCTTCGTGGGTACGCAGCGCCAGGCCAGGCCCGCGGCGGCCAGGTACGCGAGTGCGCCGATGAGCATGCTGCTGCGGAGCCCTGTACCGAAGTCGGCGGCGGAGGCGAGCAGGCTGCCGCCGAGGGCGACGCCGGTGGCGCTGCCGATCTGGCGGGTGGTGTTGAACAGGGCGGAGGCGGCCCCCGAGTACGCCTCCGGGGCGGCGCCCATGACGGTGGCGGTCGTGCCGGTGAGGGCGAAGGCCGTACCGAATCCCGCGGCCATCATCGGGACCACCAGCAGCGCGTAGGCGGGGTCGGCGCCGGCCGCGGCCCAGCCGGCCAGTCCCAGCGCGGCCAGCAGCATCCCGGAGACCACCAGCGGACGGTCGCCGGTGCGACGGGCCAGCCGCCCGGACAGGAGGGAGGCGAACATGGTCATCGCCACCGCCGGGAACAGCGCGAGGCCGGTGCCGAGGGCGCTGTAGCCGCGCTGGTGCTGGAACTCCAGGCTGGCGGTGAACACCACGCCGTAGAAGCCGAAGTTGAACAACAGGCCGATGCCGGCTCCGCCGCTCATGGCACGGGAGCGCAGCAGGGCGAGCGGGAGGACCGGGGGCCGGGCGAGCCGCTCGCGCGCCACGAACACCACGGCGGCCGCCACGGCCAGTCCCGCACCGGCGAGCACGGCCGGATCGGTCCAGCCCCGCCGTCCGGCCTCGTTGAGCGCCCCGGTCAGCAGCGCCACCGCCGCCACGATCGCGCACTGCGCCGGCCAGTCCAGCGCCCGGTCGGCGCGCCGGGGCGAGCGGGCCACGTGCCGCAGTGTCAGCACCAGGCAGGCCACGCCGACGGGCAGGTTGATGAGGAACACCCAGCGCCAGCCGACCGTGGAGACGAGCAGCCCGCCCAGGAGCGGCCCGGCCGAGGCCGCGATGCCCGCCATGGAACCCCACAGCCCGAAGGCCCGGGAGCGTGCGGCCCGCTCGGGATAGGCCTGCTGGAGCAGGGCCAGGGAACCGGGCACGATCAGCGCCGCGCCGAGCCCCTCCACCAGCCGGGCCGCCACCAGGAAGGGCGCGGTGGGTGCGAGCGCGCACGCGGCGGAGGACACGGTGAACACCGCCACGCCCGAGCAGAACACCCGGCGGTTGCCCAGCCGGTCCCCCAGCGCCCCGCCCGTCAGCAGGAAGCCGGCGAGGACCAGGGTGTACCCGTCGGTGATCCACTGGATGCCGGTCAGCGAGGCCGACAGCTCCCGCCCGATCACCGGCACGGCGACGTTGATGACCGTCACGTCCAGGATCACCATGAAGTACCCGGCGCACACCGCGAGCAGCGGTGCCCAGGACCGTCGCTCGGAGGGCATGGCCCTACCACTACACCAAGAGCCTCACCGAGGGACGTATGTCCGCGCGTGATCAGCCGGCGGCGGCCAGGACCGCCTCGACCACCCTCGGCACGGACTCCGGGTGCAGCCACAGGAACAGGTTCGGCTCGACCAGCTCCAGTTCCATCACGCACGGCTGACCGTCCGGCCCGGTGACGAGGTCCACGCGCGCGTACAGCAGATCCTGCTGCCCGGGGACGGCGGCCAGGGCCCGCTCGGCGACGTCGAGTTCGGCGGCGGTCGGCTCCCAGGGTTCGAGGTCGGGGTGGGCAACCTTGTCGGCGTCGTACGGTGTGCCCGGCGCGAGGACCGCGCCCTTGCGGCTGGCGTGCAGCAGGCGTCCGCCGAAGAACTGCAGGGCCCGCTCGCCGGCGGAGTCGATGCTGCGCATGTACGGCTGCACCATCGCCGTGAAGCCCTCGGCGTGCATCCGCTTGAGGTGTCGTACGGCCGTTTCGTGCTCGTCGTGGGTGTAGCGGGCGGCGAAGCGGGCGCCGGCGCCGGAGGTGGGCTTGACGACGTACTCCTGGTGGTCGGGGAGGTCGGCGGGCTCGCCGGGCTCGATGTACCGGGTGGGGACGGCGGGCACGCCGGCGGCCGCCAGATCCCCGAGGTACCGCTTGTCCGTGTTCCACCGCACGACCGCGGGCGGGTTGGCGAGCCGCGTCAGCGTCCCGCAGCGCTCCACCCACGCCGCGAACTCCTCCGTCCGCCAGCTGTAGTCCCAGGTCGACCGGATCACGGCGAGGTCGAAGCCGCCCCAGTCGGTGCCGGAGGCGTCCCACGGCACCGCGACGGCCTCGGCACCGGCGTCCCTCAGCGCCCGTACCAGCAAGGGAAGGTCCTGGTCCTTGCTGGGCTCAGGACCGGAGTCGTAGGTGACGAGTGCGACACGGGGCACCGAGGGCTCCCTCTTCGTGCGATCGGCTGATCGTGCGATCGGGTGATCGGGTGATCGACCGGCAGGCTAACAACCGCCGGCGGAACCAGAACAGCCCGCTTGACCTTCACCTTCGGTGAAGCCCCAGCATCGGTGGCGGAACCGGAGGAGGTGGCGAGGTGCAGAGGGACATGCTGACGATCGGCGCGTTCGCGAAGGCGTGCCGGCTCTCACCCAAGGCACTGCGCCTGTACGACGAACTGGACCTGCTGCGGCCCGCCCGGGTGGACCCGGACACGGGATACCGGTACTACGCGGTCGGGCAGCTGGAGCAGGCCCGGCTGGTGGCGTGGCTGCGGCGGCTGGGCATGCCGCTGGCGGAGATCCGCCAGGTGTGCCGGCTCCACGACCGCGACTGCACGGCCGCCGCCCGGGAGATCCGCGCCTACTGGGCGCGTGTCGAGGCGGAGACGGCGGTACGGCGGGACCTCGCCGCGTTCCTCGTCGCTCACCTGACAGCGGACTCACCGGAGTCCCGAAAGGACACCGCCATGCTGGAACTGCGTTACTCCGCCCACTCCGACACCGGTCGCGTCCGGCCCGCCAACCAGGACACCGCGTACGCGGGCACCCGGCTGCTCGCCGTCGCCGACGGCTTCGGACCGGCGGGCGCGCCCGCGAGCAGCGCCGCCGTGGAGGCACTGCGCTTCCTGGACACGCAGGAGATCCCGGCCGGCGGGGTCCTCAACCACCTGGAGGACGCCGTGCGGGGCGCGGCCCAGGCCGTCCAGGACGTGGCCGACGGCGCCGACGACATCGGCACGACCCTGACCGCCGCGCTGTGGACCGGCTCGCGACTGGCCCTGGTGCACATCGGCGACTCGCGCGCCTACCTGCTGCGCGACGGCGAACTGTTCCTCATCACCCACGACCACACGGTCGTCCAGTCGATGATCGACGAGGGGCGCCTGACACCCGAGGAGGCCGTCTCCCACCCCCAGCGAGCTTTCCTCCTCAAGGCCCTGACGGGCGACGGCACTCCCACGATCCCGGACCTCCGCCTGCACGACGCCCTCCCGGGCGACCGCTATCTGCTGTGCTCCGACGGCCTGTCGAGCGTGGTCCCCGAGGACCGGATCCGGGAGCTCCTCACCCCGCCCACCGCCCCCGACGAGACGGTCCGGGCCCTGGTCACGGCGGCGAACGAGGCCGGCGGTCCGGACAACGTCAGCTGTGTGGTGGCGGACGTCGTGGCGGCGTGACCCGGACGGCCCAGGACCACGGGCCGTGCCCCACCCCGGCCGGTCTACTGGGCGAGGACACCCATCACAGGAAGGGATCTCCATGGCTGCTGTGCTGTCCTTGCGCTGGGCCGGGGTGACGCCCGAGCAGTACGACGCGATGAAGGCCGAGGTGCGCTGGGAGGAGCAGGTGCCGGACGGGCTCGTCCTGCACGTGGCCTGGTTCGAGGCGGGCGACCTGCACGTGACCGACGTGTGGAACGCCGAGGCGGACTTCCGGCGCTTCTTCGCCGAGCGTCTCGCCCCGGCCGTGCCGAAGGTCGGTCTCCCCGGTGAGCCCGAGGTCCGCTTCGCGCCGGTACACCGGCGGTTCGTGGCGCCCGGTACCACCGGGTTCGCCTGACACCCGACCCGGGCTACCCCTCCTCGCCCGGCTCCCAGTCCAGCAACCGCACCTTCGCCACCGTGCGCACGTGGCGCCGCATGGCCGCGGCCGCCTGGCGGGGCTGCTGTGCGGCGATCGCGTCGAGGATGGCCTGGTGCTGGGAGAGGGAGCGGGAGGGGCGGCCGGGCTGGCGGAGGGACTCGGTGCGGCTCTCGGCGATCTGCTCGGTGATGGAGCGCATGAACTCCGCGAGCAGAGCGCTGTGGGCCGCCGCCGTCACGGCGGCGTGGAACAGCCGGTCGCCCTCCACGCCGTGACCGCCCGCCGCGATCTCCTCCGACATGCGCGCGAGCGCCGAGCGCATCGCGTCCAGGTCCTCCTCCGAGCGCCGCTCCGCGGCCAGTTCGGCGAGCTTCGTCTCCAGCGCCTCCCGGGCCTCCAGGACATCGGGCAGGCGCCGGCGGCGTTCCACCATCCGCTCGACCGGCTCGGTGTCGAGGCTGTCCCGCACGAGGTACGTGCCGCCCCCGTGCCGGGCCTCCACCAGGCCCTGGACCTCCAGCACCACGATCGCCTGCTTCACCGAGGCGCGGCTCACCCCGAGCCGCTGGGCCAGATCCCGCTCGGGCGGCAGCCGGTCGCCGGCGCGCAGGCCGCCCTCGGCGACGTACTGCCGCAGCCGCTCCAGCACCTGCTCGTAGAGGCGCTGTTTGGCCATGGGGCGCAGGGCGTCGGTCATGGAGTCCCCCTCTCGCCGGGAGCGTAACACCGGCCCCTCTCGGTGGCCGAGTGGCTGAACCAATTCTTGCGCACCCCCTTGACGGACGCCCGGGCCGCACCCACGCTGTTCAGCCAACGCACCTCAAGTGGTTCAGCCACTCGGCCACTCTTCTGGGTGCTCCCAGCCGCTCCGGGGCCCAACGACGGGAGCCCGTATGTCCCCCGAACTCATCTCGATCCTCGTCCTCGTCGTGGTGTTCGTCATCGCCACCACCCGTTCCGTCAACATGGGCGCGCTCGCCTTCGCCGCCGCCTTCGGGGTGGGCGGGCTCGTCGCCGATCTCGACGCGGACGGCATCTTCGCCGGCTTCCCCGGCGACCTGTTCGTCGTCCTGGTCGGCGTCACGTACCTCTTCGCGATCGCCCGCGCCAACGGCACCACCGACTGGCTGGTGCACGCCGCCGTCCGGCTCGTGCGGGGGCGGGTCGCGCTCATCCCCTGGGTGATGTTCGCGCTGACCGGCGCGCTCACGGCGATCGGCGCGGTCAGCCCGGCCGCGGTGGCGATCGTCGCCCCGATCGCCCTGAGCTTCGCCGCCCGGTACGGGATCAGCCCGCTGCTGATGGGCGCGATGGTCGTCCACGGCGCCCAGGCCGGCGGCTTCTCCCCCATCAGCATCTACGGCTCGATCGTCAACGGCATCGTGGAACGCGAGAAGCTCCCCGGCAACGAGCTGATCCTGTTCCTGTCGTCCCTCGCGGCGAACCTGGTCATCGCGGGGGTGGTGTTCGTCGTCTGCGGCGGCTTGAAGCTGTGGGCCCAAGGCGCGGTGGACGACGGCACGGGGGACGGCGGCGGCAGCCCCGCCCCGGCTGCGGACAATCCCGCCGCCGCTGCGGGCAGTCCTTCCGCCGCTGCGGGCAGTCGTGCCGCTGGGGCGGCGCCCGTCCCACAGAAAGCGGCACCTCGCCCCGCCGAGCTGCGGACCGCCCCGGCCCCAGCAACCGGCACGCCGAGCCCGGAAACGACCAGCCTCACCCCGGCCCGCACAGCCACCCTCACCTCCCTCCTCGCTCTGGTGATCGCCGTCCTCGTCTTCGACCTGGACGCCGGCCTCACCGCCATCACCCTCGCCGTCATCCTCAGCACGCTGTGGCCGGAAGACAGCCGCAAGGCAACAGGCCAGATCGCCTGGCCGACCGTCCTCCTCATCTGCGGCGTCCTCACCTACATCGGCGTCCTCGACGAGATGGGCACCATCACCTGGGCCGGCGAGGGCGTAGGAAACATCGGCATCCCCCTGCTGGCGGCCGTCCTGCTCTGCTACATCGGCGCACTCGTCTCCGCGTTCGCCTCCTCCGTGGGAATCATGGGCGCCCTGATCCCCCTGGCCGTGCCGTTCCTGGAACGGGGCGAGATCGGCGCGATCGGCATGGTGGCCGCACTGGCCGTGTCGGCGACGGTCGTGGACGTGAGCCCGTTCTCCACGAACGGCGCACTGGTCCTGGCCGCCGCCCCGGACGTCGACCGCGAGCGTTTCTTCCGGCAGCTGATGGTGTACGGAGGAATCGTGGTGGCGGTCGTACCGGCGGCGGCGTGGCTGGTCATGGTCGTGCCCGGCTGGGGATAGCCGACCGCTGACCGGTCCGACAGAAAACAGCTAAGGAGATGTGACGCGTGACCCCTCTCTTCCCGGCCCTGACCGAAGCCCCGGCCGACGGATCGGCCGACGCAGCGGCCGACCGCCCCGCCCTCCGCTTCGGCGAGCGCTCCCTGACCTACGCGCAGCTCGCCGCAGCGGCCGGCGCCCTCACGGGCCGCATCGGCGAGGCCACGCGGGTCGCCGTATGGGCGACGCCCACCATGGAGACCGCCGTCGCCGTCGTCGCCGCCCTGCTGGCCGGCGTCCCCGCCGTACCGCTCAACCCGAAGTCGGGCGAGAAGGAACTCGCGCACATCCTGTCCGACAGCGCACCCGACCTGGTGCTCACGGCACCCGACGACCAACTTCCCTCTCCCGTACAGGACTTGCCCCGCCTCGACGTCGACGTGCACGGCACCGGCCCGGTCCCCGAGGGCCACGCGGACGACGAGGACCCGGCGCTGGTCGTCTACACCTCCGGCACCACCGGCCCGCCCAAGGGCGCCGTCATCCCGCGCCGGGCGATCGCCTCGACCCTGGACGCGCTGGCCGACGCGTGGCAGTGGACGGGCGACGACGTCCTCGTCCACGGACTGCCGCTGTTCCATGTGCACGGCCTGGTCCTGGGCACCCTCGGCCCGCTGCGGCGCGGCGGCTCGGTGCGGCACCTGGGCCGCTTCAGCACGCAGGGCGTGGCCCGGGAGTTGAACGCGGGCGCGACCATGCTGTTCGGCGTGCCGACGATGTACCACCGGATCGCGGAGGCGGTGACCGGCGACCCGGAGCTGGTGAAGGCGCTGACCGGCGCGCGGCTGCTGGTGTCCGGTTCCGCCGCGCTGCCCGTGCACGACCACGGGCGGATCGCGACGGCGACGGGGCGGCGGGTGATCGAGCGGTACGGCATGACGGAGACGCTGATGAACACCAGCGTCCGTGCCGACGGCGAGGCCCGCCCGGGCACGGTCGGCGTGCCGCTGCCGGGCGTGGAGCTGCGGCTGGTCGAGGAGGACGGCTCGGAGGTCACCGCGTACGACGGGGAGACGGTGGGCGAGATCCAGGTGCGCGGCCCGAACCTGTTCACGGAGTACCTCAACCGGCCCGACGCCACCGCCGCCGCCTTCACCGCCGACGGCTGGTTCCGCACCGGCGACATGGCGGTGCGCGACCCCGACGGCTACGTCCGGATCGTCGGCCGCAAGGCCACCGACCTGATCAAGAGCGGCGGTTACAAGATCGGAGCGGGGGAGATCGAGAACGCGCTCCTGGAGCACCCGGGGGTGCGGGAGGCCGCCGTCACCGGGGAGCCGGACGCCGACCTGGGCGAGCGGATCGTGGCGTGGATCGTCCCGGCGGATCCCCAGTCCCCGCCCTCGCTCGACGAGTTGGCGGACCACGTGGCCAAGCGGCTCGCCCCGCACAAGCGCCCACGGGTCGTCCACCACCTCGGCGCCCTGCCCCGCAACGACATGGGGAAGATCATGAAGCGGGCGCTCCCCCATGACTGAGCGCCCCGCGACCGAGCGGCTCCCCGCGACCGAGCGGCTCCCCGCGACCGAGCGCCTCTCGGCCCGCGCGATCGCCGACGCCCTCGCCGACGACGCCACCTTCACCGAACTGCCCGCGCCCATAAGGGACTCCAGGCCCGACGGCCCGCTCGGCTGGCCCGGCTACGACGCCCTGCGCGCCCGTGCCGCCGAGCGCACCGGCGAGCAGGAGTCCGTGGTCTGCGGCACCGCCCGCGTCGGCGGCACCCGGGCCGTGCTGATCGCGTTCGAGTTCGGCTTCCTCGGCGGCTCGCTCGGCGAACGCACCGGCGACCGGCTGGAGGCGGCGTACACCTACGCCCGGGAGCACCGCCTCCCGGTCGTGCCGCTGGTCGCCACGGGCGGCAGCCGGATGCAGGAGGGCATGCTCGCCCTGACGCAACTCCAGCGCGTGGCCCGGCAGTCGGCGCTCACCCGGGAAGCGGGGCTCGCGCAGATCGCCGTGCTGCGCGATCCGACCACCGGGGGCGGGTGGGCCACCCTGGGCGCGGGCGCCGACGTGGTCCTCGCGCTGCCCGGGGCCCAGGTCGGCTTCGCCGGCTCCCGGGTGCGCCCGGCGGACGCGGATGCGGCGGCGTACACGGCCGAGGCGCAGGTCGCGGCGGGCGCGGCGGACGCGGTCGTACGGCCGGAGGAACTGCGCGAGACGCTGGGCCGGTGGCTGCGGCTGCTGACGTGCCCGTCCGGCACACCGGCCCCGCCACCCGAACCGCTCGGCGACGACACGGGCCTGCCCGCCACCGGCTGGGACGCCGTCCGGCGCGCCCGCTCGCCCCGGCGCCCGCGCGCCGCCGCCTATCTGGACGCCTACTTCTCCGACCGCGTCGCGATCAGCGGCGACCGCTGCGGCGGCACGGATCCGGACGGCATGCTGTGCGGCTTCGGTACGCACGAGGGCCGTACGGTCGCGTACGCCGCGCAGACCGGGACCGCGACCCGCCCCGCCGGCTACCGCACCGCCGCCCGTCTGATCCGCCTCGCGGACCGGCTGGGCACCCCGGTGCTGACCCTCGTGGACACCCCGGGCGCCGCCAACGACGCGGCGGCGGAGCGGCAGGGTGCGGGCGCCGCGATCGCGGACCTGTTCGGCGCGGTGGCCGGCGCCCGCACCCCGGTGACGACGCTGGTGATCGGCGAGGGCGGCTCCGGCGGCGCGCTGGCGCTGGCCGCGCCCGGCAACACCTGGGCCACCCCGGACAGTTATTTCTCGGTGATCGCGCCGGAGCTCGCGGCGGCCATCCTCAAGCGGCCGCCGCGCGAGGTGGAGGCGACGGCGGACCAGCTCCGCATCCGGCCGCAGGACCTGGTGGAGCTGGGGGTGATCCGGGGGACCGTGGGACCGTGAGTCAGGTGGTGGCCCCCACGCACCATCAAGTACCTTCCGTCACAATGGATATGCCCAACGCGACGGAACCACGGGGGTGTCATGGACGGGTTGGTCGAGTTCAGAACCGGTGACGGTGCCGTGGTCGCGGTCGAGGCGGTGGAGGAGCGGTCCGGCTCCCGCCTGGTCTCCCGGGGCGACGGCACGGTCCAGGCGACCCGCACCTTCGAGGGCGCCCTGGACGGAGTCCGGGCCGCCGCCGAGTCCGCGCTGCGGGTGTTCCGCGACGGGTCCCTGAAGCCGGACGGCGTGGAGATCGAGTTCGGGGTCAAACTGTCCGCCGAGACGGGCGCGTTCATCGCCAAGGGCACCGCCGAGGGCCACCTGGTGGTGAGACTGACCTGGTCTCCGGCCGGCCCGGAGGCAAGCCCCCCCGTCTCATGAACAGCGCCGAGTGGCACGCCCGGATCGAGTTACGGGGGCAGGTGGCAGGAGCCGGCTTCCTCGTCGCGCCCGGCACGGTGCTGACGTGCGCCCATGTCGTGGGGGACGGCGAGGACCTGACCGTGACCTTCACGGAGCGGCCCGGCTCCCCGCCCGTGCCCGCCCGGGTGGTCGCCCACGGTGGCTGGGGCGGCGCCGGCACCGACCCCGGGGACCTCGCCGTGCTGGCACTCGACCAGGAGGTGCCCGTCGCCCCGGCCGCGCTGGCCCCGGTCGACGCCGCGCACGGCCCGGCACCGCGCAAGCTCGTCGTCTACGGCTTCCCGGCCGGCTTCGACGAGGGCACCCTCGCCGAATACCGCGTCACCGCACCCCAGTTGATCAAACGGGAGTGGCTCCAGCTGGAGGCCTGGCACCCGGGCGGCCAGCCCTTGGCCCCCGGCTTCAGCGGAGCCGCCGTCACCCTGGCCGACACCGGCGAGGTCGTCGGCATGGTCACGGCGGCGGCCGGCAGCCGGGACGTGCGCACCGGCCGGATGATGCCCACCCAGGTCATGGCCCGCTACTGGCCCGCGCTGCAGAGCCTGGTCCCCACCTCGGACCACACCACCGCCGACCGGGCCCGACTGCGCGCCCTGATCGAGAAGGCGGCCCGGGCGGGCGTGGACTGCGACCCGGTCCGGCTCTACACCGCGGCGGCCGACCCGTTCGACCCGCCGCCGCCCGAGGACGGGTTCGACTCGCTGTGGTCGGCGGCCCTGTTCGTGCTGTGCGAACTCGACGGCCCGGGCGCCGCGCGCACGGTGACCCGGTTCGCCGACCGGCTCGACGCCCTGCTGCACACCCCGGCCGCTGAGCCGTCCGCGCCCGACTGGTCACCCATCCTCGTCGAACTCGGGCACAGCGGCGCGGGCGACGACCTGGTCCGTGTCGAGGTGTCCGCGTACAGCGAGGGGCGGCGGCACCCGGTGGACTCCGGCACGGTCGAGCAGCACCGGCTGCGCGCCTACGTGCAGGACCGTATCGAGGCGGCCTTCCGGTACCTGACGCCCGGCGCCGACGAGTTGGTCGCGTTCGCGCTGCCCCGGGACTGGCTGGACTGGCCCGTCGACCGCTGGGAGAGCGCCCCCGACGACACCACGCCGCTCGGCTGCGTCTACCCGCTGGTCGTCACCGACCACGCCCGGCGCAAGGCCAGCACCCGGCATGTCCTGACCCGGGCCTGGAAGCGCCTGGACTCCTCGCCGGGCGCGCGGATGCACCGCGTGGAGTGCGGCGGCCCGGAGGAGCCCGGGCGGCTGCGGATGCGGCTGCGGCAGCCCGGCGCCTGCCTCGCCGGGTTCGGCACCGCCCCGGCCGCCTCCCGCACCCGGCCGCACTTCGACACCTCGCTCACGGCGCCGGCCCCGGTGATCGTGTGGTCGCGCGACGGCTGCGGCTCGGGGCAGGAGGACTGCTCCGGCGCGGACGGCTGCACCGGCAAGGCCTTCCTCGACGCGCTCGACGCCTGCCTGAAGGCCGTACCGCCCGCCGAACTGCCCCGCCGGATCCTGGCCCTGCGCGAGGAGGCCGACGCCGAGGAGGACCACTGGGCCCACGGCATCCAGCTGCTGTGGGACGACCCTCGCGTTTTCGCCGACCCGCACGCCGTCGCCGCCGCCCACGCCCGGACCCCGGTGGCCTGACCCACCGCGGGCCCGGCCCGGCGCACCCCGGAAACACCAGCTCGACAACGGAGAGCGGAGTACATCCCCCATGCCGCACTGGTCCGTCTACACCGGCGAGAACGAGCCGCACGACGGCATCGACGACCTTCCCGCACCACCGCCCTGGCGTGCCTTCGACGGCGGGCCCGCCCTTCCGCCGCCCCTCGACAGCGACGACGCGACGGCCGTCTCCCCGGACCGCGTGCACCGGGCTAAGTCGTACGTGGCGACCCCGGAGACCGTCCGGCTCGTCAACGCCGCACTGTGCCTGCGCCGCCCCCTGCTCGTCACGGGCCCGCCCGGCACCGGCAAGTCCTCCCTCGCGTACGCGGTGGCACGCGAGCTGCGTCTCGGCCCGGTCCTGCGCTGGAACATCACCAGCCGCAGCACCCTCGCCGACGGCCTCTACCAGTACGACCCGCTGTCCCGGCTGTACGCGGCCCGGGAGCGGCAGGACGGCCCGGGCCGCGCCGCCGGCGACGTCGAGGACCATCTGCGGCTCGGCCCGCTCGGCACGGCCCTGCTCCCCTACGACCGGCCCCGCGCCCTGCTCGTCGACGAGATCGACAAGAGCGACCTGGACCTGCCGAACGACCTGCTGAACGCCCTGGAGGAGGGGCAGTACGAGATCCCGGAACTGGTCCGGGCCGCCCGCCACTCCGGCGACGGGGCGGCCGAGGTCCTCGCGGACGGCACGGACACGCCGGTCACCGTCCACCGCGGCCGGGTCCGCTGCCGCGCCTTCCCGTTCGTCGTGCTGACCAGCAACGGCGAACGCGAGTTCCCGCCCGCGTTCCTGCGCCGCTGCGTCCGGCTGAAGCTGCGCCGCCCGGACCGGGACCAGCTCACCGACATCGTCCGCGCCCACCTGGACACCCCGGACGGTCACGCGGACCGTCTGATCACCCGCTTCCTGGAGCGGGCGGGCGGCGGCGAGCTCGCCACCGACCAGCTGCTGAACGCCCTCTACCTCACGGGGGTGGCGGGCCTGGACGCCGAGTCCCGCGACGACCTCGCCGAGCAGCTGATGCCGTACCTCAGCGCGACGGCCGACGGCGATGGTTTCTGACCACGGCCACGGGCCGTCCCCGGTCGCCCGGCTGGCCGCGGCCCTGTCCGCGGCCGGTGCGTCGCCGACACCGCGCGAGCTGGCCGAACTGCTGTGGATGGCCGCACAGTTGGACCCGGACCGGCAGGAGCGGGAGCCTTCGGCGGAGCCCGGCGACGGCGACTCCCCGTCCGCACACGAGGAAAGCACCCCCGCGGAGGCGGAAACCCCCGCCCCCGCGCCCCCTCAACCGACGCCGGAGCCGGAACTCAAGCCGGAGCCGGAGCCGGTCCACCGCACCCCCGACCGCGTCCCGCTGACCCTGCCCGCCCCGCGCTCCCCGCACCACCGGCACGACTCCCCCGGCGGCGGATCCCCCCTCCTGGCCCCCGTGCCCCCGATGCTGCCGCACCCCCTCGCGCTGCAGCGCGCCCTGCGCCCGCTGCAGCGCAAGGTTCCCTCCCCGCACACCCGGGTGCTGGACGAACGGGCGACGGCCGACCGCATCGCCCGGCTCGGTGCCCACCCCGACGTGTGGTTCCCGGTCCTGCGCCCGGCCCCCGACCGCTGGCTGCGCCTGAACCTCGTGCACGACACCGGCCCCACCATGCCGGTCTGGCGCCCCCTGGTGGGCGAACTGCACACCGCCCTCGCCCAGTCGGGCATCTTCCGTACGGTCACCCTGCACCCGGCGACCCCGGACGGCCGCGCCCGCCACGTCCCCGTCCCCGCCGACGGCCGCACCGTCACCCTCGTCGTCAGCGACTGCATGGGCCCGCAGTGGCGTCCGGGCGAGGCGGGCGAGCGCTGGTACCGCACCCTGCGCCACTGGGCCCGGCACATGCCGCTCGCCGTGGTCCAGCCCCTCCCCGAACACCTCTGGCCCACCACCGCGCTCCCCGCCGAGCCGGGCCTGCTCACCTCCCCCTCCACGGCGGCGCCTTCGGCGGCCCTCGCCTTCACCTCCTACGAAGCCGCGCCGGCCCCCGACCAGGCCCTCCCCCTTCCGGTCCTGGAACCGGGCGCCCCCTGGCTCGCCCACTGGGCCGCCCTGGTCGCCGGCCCGGGCGGCGCCCGCACCCCGGGCGCGGCGGCCTGGCTGCCGCCCTCCCCGGCCCCGCCCGCCGAACCGACCCCCGACATCGCCTCGTCGACCCCCGAGGAGCTGGTCCTGCGCTTTCGCGCGACCGCGTCCCCGGAGGCCTTCCGCCTCGCCGGCCACCTCGCCCTGGCGGTCCCCTCGGTGCCGGTGATGCGCCTGGTCCAGCGCACCGTGGACCGCGACCCGCGCCCCCAGCACCTGGCCGAGGTGATCCTCAGCGGCATGCTCACCTCCGTCCCCGGCCCGCCCGGCTCCTACGAGTTCCGCCCCGGCGTGCGGGAGTTGCTGCTGCGCTCCCTCCCTCGTACGGCCCGGGGCCGCACCCGTGAGTTCCTCGCACGGATCGGAGGACTGATCGACGAACGGGCGGGACGCGCGGCCGGCGAGTTCCGCGCCCAGACGAGCGGCGAACGCGACGGCTCCAGCGCGGCGTTCGCCACGGTGAGCGAGGAGACGGTGCGCCGGCTGGGCCACCGCGACCGCCCCACGATCCTCTTCGAGGCCGACGACCTCACCGGCCACCCCGAGGCCCGCATCACCCTCGAGTTCGCGGTGCACGAGATGCTCTCCCGCGGCTCCCTCACCGCTTCCCAGTTCGACGTCCGGGTCCGCGGCAACGGCTACGTCGTCCACACCGAACCCGGCACCTACGTGCTCCCGGTGCTGGTCGCGGTCCTGCGCGGGCTGCCCGAGGTGCTCACCGGGCTGGCGGACCCGCCGCGGCTGACCGTGACGTTCTGGGACCGGCCCACCCCGCCGCCGGAGGCACCGCACACGCCCGCCGGCATTCAGGTGGTCGTCTCCCCGGACGTATACGGGCAGTTCGCCGGCAGCTCGGCGGCGCAGGGGCCGCAGCGCTTCCAGCCCCTCTACCGGGGCGGCGCCACGGACACCCCGCCCGTCGCCTGGTACTGCCCGCTGGCCCCTGCCACGGACGCCGCCGGACTCATGGCCCGCGACCTGGTGCGGGGCCCCTTCATCACGCACGACCTGCACCGGCTCGGGGTACCGGCCGCGGGCCGCACGGCCGTCGTGCACACCCAGCCCGACGGCCCGCTCACCCTCCTCGACCCCGCCCAGCCGCACGGCGACGGACCGCCGCGGCTCGTGACGTACTACGAGGTGGACCTCACCACCCACCAGTCCCACCACCGGCTCTCCCTGCCGAGCTCCGGCAAGGGCGCCTTCACCGCCGCGGTCGAGTTGTCCTGGCGGGTGGACGACCCGGTCGCCTTCGTGCGCGCCGAGGTCACCCGGGTGTCCGAATCGCTGCTCGGCCATCTGCGGGAAGAGGCGGCCCGGATCACCCGCCGCCATCCGCTGCGCCGGGCGGGCGCGGCCCAGCGGGCGGTCAACGCCGGGCTGCGCGGGTGGCCGGTGCCGGGCCTGTCGGTCGCGGCGTCGGTGCGGCTGGCCGCTCAGGGCGCGCCCCTGCCCGGACCGCAGGAGCCGGTGCCTTCCGAGCGGCCGCTGCCCGCTCTCCTCGGCGAGGCCGAGTCCGTGCTGCTCGGCTTCGACGGCCCCGTGGCCCGGCTGTTCTCGGCGGCCGCCGCCCGCGAGGCCACGCTCGACCTGCTGGCCCTGGTCGCCGAGCACCGCGACTCCGGGGACACCCCGCCCGCAGCGGTGCTGGACACGTTCACGCATCCGCTGGACGTGCTGCGGGCCTTCGCGCGGGACCGGCTGGGCCCGCTCCTGCGCGACCGTCTCGACGCGCTCGAACTGCGCGCGGTCCCCGACGCGCCCACGACCCACAACTCCGTGCCACTGGTCCGGGCCCTGCACCACTCCGGCCGCCGCGTCCACGTGGTCACGGACGCCGGCGCCCCGGCCGTACACCGCTACCTCGACCCGTACGGCCTCCCGCTGGCCGGCGTCCACGCCCGTGGCGAGGACCTCACCCTGCTGACCCCGCACCCCGACTGCCTCCTGCGCGCGATGGACTCCTGCGGCGCCGCGACCGGCGTACTGATCGGCTCCACGGTCGCCGAACTCACCGCCGCCCAGCAGGCCGGAGTGCGCTTCGTCGGCCTCGCCCGCAACACCACCGCCGCCCGGCAGCTCGACGAGGCGGGCTGCGACACCACCGTCACCTCCCTGGCACCGCTCCTGGAGGCCGCGCGCTCCCTTGAGCGCCTGTGAGGCCGAACCGCCCGTTCGGCGGCGCCCCGCCCGGCCCCCTCCGAAAGGCGCCCCCGTCCCCTCCCGCGCACGATGCGAGGGAGGCCCGCCGCCCGGCGGCCCCACGTCTGCGAGGCCCGCCATCTGGCGGCCTCCCACGGTCTGTGCTCTCGGGAGGACCTGCCATGACCGCCAGTCTGGAGCAGTTGCGCCGCTGCCACTTCGCCGTCGACCTGGGGGCGGCGCGCACACGCGTCTACGTCAAGGGCGCCGGGCTCGTCGTCGACCAGCCGTCCGCCGCCGCGGTGAACACCCGCACCGGCGGGCTGATCGCGGTCGGCGAGCTCGCGGAGAAGATGACGGGCCGCACACCGGACTACATCCGGGTGGTCCATCCGGTCTCCGGCGGCACCGTCGTCGACATCGAGATGGCGCAGCGCATGCTGCGGCACCTGCTCGGCGACAAGATGCGCCGCAGCCTGCGCCGCAAGCCGATCCTGCGCGCCGCGGCCTGCACCCCGCACGACGCCGACCCCCTCGCCCGGCGCGCCACCATCGAGACGCTGGTCGGACTCGGGGTCCGCCGCGTGGAGCTGGTCGACACGCTGATCGCCGCCGCCGTAGGCTGCGGACTACCCGTGGAGCAGCCCGAGGCCACCATGATCATGGTGTGCGGTGCCGCGGCGACGCAGGTGGCCGTGCTCTCCCTCGGGTCGATCGTCACCGCCGAGCGCATGCCGGTGGGCGGTGAGGCCGTCGACCACGCGATCGTGCAGCACCTGCGCCACGAGCACGAACTGATTCTGCCCAGCCAGTCGGTACGGCCGTTGCAGCTCGCCCTGGCCGGCAACGGCCTCACCCCGCACGGCCCGGCCTCGACGGAGATCCACGGGCGGGACGTCGCCACCGGCCTGGCCCGCTCCGTCCAGGTCGACACCGCCGCCGTACGGGACGCCATCCAGACGCCGCTCACCGCGGTCCTGGACGGCATCGGCAAGGTGCTGCGCTCCTGCCCGCCCGACCTGGTCGCCGACCTCGCCGACCGGGGCATCATGATGGTCGGCGGCAGCGCGCTGCTGCCGGGCCTGGACCAGATGCTGCGAGAGGCGACCGGGATGCCCGTGCACATCGCCGAGCGCCCGGACGTGTGCGCCGTGCAGGGCCTCGGCGCGATGCTGGAGGGCAGGATCGAACCGCTGGCGCTGGATCCGCTGGGCTCCTGAGCCGCCGGAGTGCCAGGCCCGGCCTCAGCGGGCGAACCAGCAGCGCACGGTCGTCCCGCTGTCCCCCCGATGCACCCGCACCAGGTCGGCGATGAGGTTCACCAGCAGCAGCCCGCGCCCGCCGCGCTGGTCCCGGGGCACGGGCCGACGCCCGGCCAGGACGTCCGCGAGCCGCCCTTCGTCGCGCACCTCGCAGACCACGTACCCGTCCTCGGTCCACACCCGCAGCACTCCGGAACCGCCGCCGTGCACCACGCTGTTGGTGGTGAGCTCGGCCATGGCGAGGGCCAGGTCGTCCAGCTTGACGCCGGTGAGCCCGAGCCGCGCTCCCTCCGCCACGGCCACGTGCCGGGCCTGGGAGAGCGAGCCGGAGTCGAAGGGATACGTCAGCGCGTCCGGCACGGGCGGCAGCGCCTCGTTGTACCGGTCGACGACGTCCCCGGGCGCGTACGCGTCGCTGCCCTGCTCCAGCCGGGAGCCGGAGGGGATGACGGTGGGATGGGTGGCGTAGGCGTCGGCTAGGACCTGCTCGGGGAGCCGCTCGGTGTCGTACGGGCACAGGATGGTCGCCGTACGGCCCCGGAAGGCCGCGTTGATGAGCGCCTCGTGCTGGACGCAGGCGGGGTACTCCGTCTCGGAGCGCCCGGCCCAGATGGGCTCGCCGATGATCCGCACCCGGCGCCCGGGCGGCTGGGCGTCGGCGAACGCGCGTAGCACACCGGGGATGATCCGCCCGGGATTGCGGCCGGCCTCGCACATGTCCAGCAGCCGCACCGACTCGGCGGCCTCGCCCAGCGCGTCACGGATCAGCGCGAGGTTCTTGCCGGGCACCGCGACGGCCACGGGCTCGCCGGCCGCCAGGCCCTCGCGCACGAAGGGCACGGTGACGTCGAGGTACTCGGCCTCGTCACGGTAGAAGAGCGCGGGATGGACGAAGGGCTCGAGGGGGCCGAAGGGTTCGGCGACGGGAGCGGTCATGACACCGACACCTCGATCCCGGTGTGGTCGGGCCACAGCAGGTCCAGCGTCCGCCGCAGGGCCGGCGGCGGCTGCCGCACCACGAACCGCTTGCCGTACCCGAGCTGCCCGGCGGCGGCCGCGAGCGCGCCCGCGCCCGCGACATCGACGAACGTCACGTCGGACAACTCCAGGTAGTACACGTCCTCATCCTCGCGAACGGCCTGCTCCAGTACGCCTTCCCAGATCGCACGTGTCGTCAGGACGACCTCGCCCGCCGCCCGGACACCCTGCCGCCCGGACAACGGGAACACCGCCAGGCCCGGCACGGGACCACTGGACCCTGCTGCCGGCACCCGATACTGAGTGTTCAAGCCCCTCTCCCCACGCTTGTGGACCACAGCGCTCGTACCCGCCCGGGAGAAGCTCATTCCCCGCTGCGGTGTGTACTACGCCGTACGGCGGGCAGGCGCACCTCACACCGACGTCCACGGGGGCGAGTGACGTCGTGCGGTTCCGCGAGGAGGAACACGACCGAAGAGGACCGAGAAGGCGGTGACATGACGTCTGCGGCATCACCACAGCGCACAGGAGGGTTGAACACACTGGTCATCAGTGGCCGCGTGGACGCGGAACAGGCCGAGCTCACCCCGTGCGGTGAGCTGGTTCACGGCTGCGCGGAAACACTGGCCAGGACCCTGGCCGAGCTGCCGCCCACGATCACGCGGGTGGAGCTGGACATGGCGGGCGTGCACTTCATGGACACGGCGGGCCTGCAGTTCCTCGACGTACTGGCCGACTTCGCCGGGCAGCGGTTCGTGACGGTCACGACCACGAACTGGAACGGCCAGCCGCGCCGGATCCTGGAACTGGCGGGGCTGGACACGACCGACCCCCTGCGTCCGGCGCCCCACCCCCATCCCGACCCCGAACCCGCCCAGCCGTCGGCCCCGGCCTCCTCCGCGGTCGCCCTGGAACGCTCGGAGCGCCTGCACGTCCTCCAGGAGGAGGTCGAGCAGCTCCGCCAGGCCATCGCCTCCCGCCCGGTCATCGACCAGGCCCGGGGCATCCTCATGGCCACCCACGGCTGCACGTCCGACGAGGCCTGGCACATCCTGCGCGAGACCTCCCAGCTCTCCAACACCAAGCTCCGCGACGTGGCCGCCGCCGTGACGGCCGGCGCGAAGCCCGACGGCCCCCGCCCGTCCCCCGAGCTGCGCGAGGCCTTGCAGCGAGCCCTCACCCGCCGGGGCCGAACCTCACCCGGGGTGCACCGCGGCCCATCGGGGTACTCGGCCGGGCACGGCCGGAGCGCGGCGCACGCCTGCTCCGGTTCCACCGGCACGGGCAGGAGGAATCCGATGAGCGACCACACCCCGTCCCAGGCCGAGGGCGACCGCGACGACGGGCAGGACGCGCCCGAGCGCACCACGCCGGCGCACCCCACGCCGTCCCAGGCGGAGGGCGACCGCGACGACACCACCACGGAGGAGGACGACACCGGCTCGTAGCCGGACCCCGACCCCGACCCACATGCACTAGCCCGCTCGCGCGTCGCACAACCTGGACGTGCCGTCCTCGTTGTGAGCGGTGTGCCTCGCGCGAACACACGACCGGCAGACCGACGAGCGACCTCCGCACGGGCGGTGATCGGCGACGATCCGGCACTGCGGGCGGCCTACGCGCTGTGCCGGCGCCGGACCAGTCAGCAGGACCCGGCGGAGTACGCGCTGATCCGGCTGGTGCCCGCGGCGCTGCGCCCGGCCTGCTGGGCCCTGTGGGCGGCGGCCAGCGCGCTCGACGACCTCGGCGACGACCGCACCGCGCCCGCCGCCGAGCGGGCCGCCCGGGTCGAGGAGTGGATCACCGCCCTGCACCGTGAACTGCCCGCCGGCTCCAGCCCGGACCCGATCCGCCACGCCCTGGTCGACACTGCGGCGCGCTGGCGCCTGGACCTGTCCGACCTGCACGGCGCCATGGTCCAAGTCCGGGACGACACCCACGGCAGGCACTTCACCGACTGGACCGCCTGGCGCACCTGGGGCCGGGACAACCTGTTGCCCTGGTTCGGCCAGGTCCGCACGCTCTTCGACCGGGCCGGCGTCCCCGTGGCACTCCGGCTGGACACCCGGGAGAGCTACGAGGAGTTCCTCGACGGCGTCCGGCTCACGGACATCCTCACCGACCTGTCCGCCGACCTCGCCCAGGGCGACCTCCTGCTGCCCGACGAGGCCGTGCGGCCCTACCCGGGGGCCGCGGACGACCTGGCGCACCGGCGCTGGAGCCCCGCCGTGGCCGCCCTGGTCACGCAGCTGACCGGCCTGGCCCGCCAGTGGGTGACCCAGGACGGCCTCGGCCGCGGCATGCACCCGGGGCCCGCCACCGTCCTGCACACCATGGCCGCCCTGCTGCGCGCCCAGCTCGACGCGATCGGCTCCGCCGGCCCGGCCCTCCTGCGGCGCCCGCCCCGGCCCGCGCTGCGCACCCGGGCCCGCATCCTCGTCCCCGCCCGGGCCCGCGCCGCGCTGGCCTGGAGCCTGACTCCGCCGACGGTGCCTCCCGCACGGCCCGCCGGGCACGCCGGCCCGCCCCCGCCCGCACGGACGGCCCACACCCGGAGCTTTTGGCCCCCGCCACCGCACCCCGGCGGCCACCGTCCCCCGCACATCCCGCCGGGCCGCCTCCCCGCCCACGTCGCGGTGATCATGGACGGCAACGGCCGCTGGGCCCAGCAGCACGGCCTGCCCCGGCACGAGGGACACCGGGCCGGCGCCGCCGCCGTCCGCGAAGTGGTGCACGGCGCCCTGGACATCGGCCTGCGGCACCTGACGCTCTACACCTTCTCCACCGAGAACTGGCACCGCGATCCGCGGGAGGTCGACGCGATCCTGGACCACGTGCGCCGCGAGGTGGTCGACGACCCCTTCCGCGACCTCGACGTCCGGCTGCGCTGGCACGGCCGCACCGGCCGGCTGCCGCCGGACCTGGCCGACCTGCTCCACCTGCGGGAGCGCACCACCCGCACGCGCACCGGCCTGACCCTGACGATGTGCATCGACTACGGCGGCCGCGACGAACTCACCCGCGCCGCCGCGGCACTCGCCCGCCGGGCCCGGGCCGGCCACCTGGATCCCGACCTGATCGGCGAGGAGGACTTCGCACGCCACCTGCCCCACCCGGACATGCCCGACGTCGACCTGCTGTGGCGCACCGGCAACGAGCAGCGCACGTCCAACTTCCTGCCCTGGCACACCGCCTACGCCGAGCTGCACTTCACCCCGGACCTCTGGCCCGACACCGACCGCCGCCACCTGTGGCAGGCGATCACCACGTACACCCACCGCCAGCGCCGCCACGGCACCGCCCCGGCGTCCACACCCTGACCCGAACGCGAACGAGGACCACCACGCTCGACGTGGCAGTCCTCGCTGGAAGTTTCCGGTGGGGCGGGTGGGACTCGAACCCACGGCCGACGGATTATGAGTCCGCTGCTCTAACCGGCTGAGCTACCGCCCCATAGCGGCGTGTCGCGTACATGTGTGCGCGCCGTCTGCCGCAGCATAGCCGCTCATACGATCTCCTGCTTCGGCTGGGCGGCTGCGCACGGCCTTCGTGACCATGAGGACTGCGACCAGCGCCGCACGGTTCCCGGGAGATCGGAACGGACATGAAAAAGGACCCCTGAGGGGTCCTCGTTCAGCGTGCTCCCCCGACTGGACTCGAACCAGTAACCTGCCGGTTAACAGCCGGCTGCTCTGCCAATTGAGCTACGGAGGACCGAGCTCCCCGGACTGGACTCGAACCAGTAACCTGCCGGTTAACAGCCGGCTGCTCTGCCAATTGAGCTACCGAGGAAGGTCTCGTTTGCATCGAACGCACCTACCTGGGTATTCGCCAGGGGGCGCGCGCTCGCTGCGACACATACATTAGCGCAAGCAGGGGGGTGCTTCGCCAATCGGTACTCCCCGGCGCCCCACGCCGTACCGGAGACCTACGCAAGGGAAGGGTGACCGCCATGCGTTACCGGCTCACGTTCGTCGCCGGAGTCGTCCTGGGTTACGTGCTGGGCACGAGGGCCGGACGCGAGCGCTACGAACAGCTGAAGAAGTCGGCCCGCCAGTTCGCGCAGAACCCCGCCGTCCGCAACACCGCGGAGTCGGCGGCCCACCAGGGCCGCGAGTTCGCGGGCAAGGCGTACCACGTGGTGAGCGACAAGGTCGGCGACCGTGTCCCCGACTCGGTGGCCGACCGGGTCCGCCACCTCAAGGAGCGCGCCACCCACAACGGCGGCGAGGACGACTGGGGCACGAGCAACACGTAACAGTTCCTTCTCGACGCCGTGCGAGGTGATGTCCCTCAGGGGCGCGGGGAACGGCGCGACCAGCCACAACGCACCCGCGCCCGAAACCCGGCGCCATGCCCCCGCGGCGCCCACGGCCCAAGCCAGCGCAGCGGTACGGCAGAATTTTGGCCATGGGGATAGTCGCCGGGTTGGACAGTTCACCCGATTTCACTCGTATCGTCGTCTGTGACACGGACTCCGGAGCCGTGCTCAGGCAGGGATATGCGCCGCATCCGGTGGAGAGCCCCGACGGCGGTGGCCGCCCGTCCGACGTCGACCCGCAGGCCTGGCTGCTGTCCCTGGGCGAGGCCGCGGGCGGCGGGCTGCTGGAGGGCGTGCAGGCCATCGGCGTCTCGGCGCAGCAGAACGCCGTCGTGCCGCTGGACGCGCAGGGCAACACCGTGCGCCCGGCGATGGTCGGCAGCGACAAGCGGACGCAGGTCGCGGCCGCCGACCTGATCGACGCGCTCGGGGGCCGCGAGGCGTGGGCGCAGGCGGTGGGGTGTGTGCCGCAGGCCGCGCAGCCGGTGACGAAGCTGCGCTGGCTGGCGCGGACCGAGCCCGAGAACGCGCAGCGCACCGCGATCCTCCTGCAGGCGCACGACTGGCTGGTGTGGCAGCTGCTGGGGCGCCCGGTCCGCAGGACCACCGACCGGGGCGGAGCGTCCAGTACGGGGTACTGGTCGGCGGCGACCGGCGCCTACCGGCCCGACCTGGTCGAGCTGGCGCTCGGGCACCAGGTGATGCTGCCGGAGGTGATCGGCCCGGCGGACGCGGCCGGTACGACGCCGGAGGGGCTGCTGATCTCCGTGGGGACCGGCGAGACCATGGCGGCTGCGTTCGGGCTCGGCATCGGGCTCGGGGACGCCGTGGTGTCGCTGGGCGCGTCCGGGTCCGTGATGGCCGTGCATCCCGAGGCCCTGGTCGACGGCTCCGGGATGATCACCGCGCTGGCCGACGCGACCGGCATGCACCTTCCGGTCGTCACCACGCTGAACGCCGTACGGACGCTGCGCGGGACCGCCGAGCTGCTCGGGCTGCCCGATCTGGAGAGCCTGTCCGAGCTGGCGATGAAGTCGACGCCGGGGGCGCACGGGCTGGTGCTGCTGCCCTATCTGGAGGGTGAGCGGACGCCGAACCTGCCGCACACCGCCGGGACCCTGGCCGGGCTGCGGCGCGAGTCGATGAAGGCGGAGCACCTGGCGCGGGCCGCGTTCGAGGGCATGCTGTGCGGGCTCGCGGACGCGCTGGACGTGCTGCGCGCCCGGGGCGTGGAGGTGCGGCGGGTGTTCCTGCTCGGGCCGGCCGCCGAACTGCCCGCCGTGCAGGCGGCCGCGCCCTCGCTGTTCGGGACGCAGGTCGTGGTGCCGCAGCCGGCGGACTACACGGCGATCGGCGCCGCCCGGCAGGCGGCGTGGGCGCTCGGGGCGTCCCAGGGCACGCTCGACGCGCGGACCCCGCCGGCCTGGCAGGGCGCGGTCGCGCAGGTGCTGGAGGCCGGGGAGGAGCTGGCCGTGGGGCAGGCGGTCCGGCAGCAGTTCGTGGCGGTGCGGGAGCAGACGCACCCCGGGGCCTTTTGACCGCCTGTTGGGTTAATTCGGTTGAGGTAACGCGGGTGGAGTGTTCGACGATAGGGGCCAGGGGCAACCATCCCGGCCCCGTCGCCCACCCGAGAGAAGCAGCGTGCTCATACCACTTCTGCGGGTCCACCTCAGGCCCTACAAGAAAACCATCGCCCTGCTGGTGCTGCTGCAGTTCCTGCAGACCTGCGCCACGCTCTACCTGCCCACGCTGAACGCGGACATCATCGACCAGGGTGTCGTGAACGGCGACACCGGCTACATCCTGGGCTACGGCGCGCTGATGATCGGCATCTCGCTGGTCCAGGTCGTGTGCAACATCGGTGCCGTGTACTACGGCGCCCGCACGGCGTCGGCGCTCGGGCGGGACGTGCGGGCCGCCGTCTTCGACCGGGTGCAGTCGTTCTCCGCGCGTGAGGTCGGTCACTTCGGAGCGCCCTCGCTGATCACCCGTACGACGAACGACGTCCAGCAGGTGCAGATGCTGGCGCTGATGACGTTCACGCTGATGGTGTCGGCGCCGATCATGTGCGTCGGCGGCATCGTCCTCGCGCTCGGTCTCGACGTGCCGCTGTCCGGGGTGCTGGTGGCGGTCGTGCCGTTGCTGGGCATCTGCGTGACGCTGATCGTGCGGCGGCTGCGGCCGCTGTTCCGGGCCATGCAGGTGCGGCTGGACGCGGTGAACCGGGTGCTGCGCGAGCAGATCACCGGCAACCGCGTCATCCGGGCCTTCGTCCGGGACGAGTACGAGCAGCAGCGCTTCCGGAAGGCCAACACCGATCTCACGGACTTCGCGCTGGGCACCGGCAACCTGCTCGCGCTGATGTTCCCGATCGTGATGACGGTGGTGAACGTGTCGTCGATCGCCGTGGTGTGGTTCGGCGCGCACCGGATCGACAGCGGGGGGATGCAGATCGGTGACCTGACCGCGTTCCTCGCCTATCTGATGCAGATCGTCATGTCCGTGATGATGGCCACCTTCATGTTCATGATGGTGCCGCGCGCGGAGGTGTGTGCGGAGCGCATCCGGGAGGTGCTGGACACCTCGTCGAGCGTCGTGCCGCCGTCGGCGCCCGTGCGGGAGCTGCGCCGGCACGGCCATCTGGAGCTGCGCGGGGCCGGCTTCCGCTATCCGGGCGCCGAGGAGCCGGTGCTGCGCGGCGTGGACCTGGTCGCCCGGCCGGGCGAGACGACCGCCGTCATCGGCTCGACCGGCAGCGGCAAATCGACCCTGCTCGGGCTGGTCCCGCGGCTGTTCGACACGACCGAGGGACAGGTGCTCGTGGACGGGGTCGAGGTGGCCGAGCTCGACCCGGTGCTGCTCGCGAAGACCGTCGGGATGGTGCCGCAGCGGCCGTACCTGTTCGCGGGCACGGTGGCGACCAACCTGCGCTACGGCAACCCGGACGCCACCGACGAGGAGCTGTGGCACGCGCTGGAGGTGGCGCAGGCCCAGGAGTTCGTGGAGCGGCTGGAGGGCGGGCTCGACGCGCCGATCGCGCAGGGCGGGGCGAACGTCTCGGGCGGTCAGCGGCAGCGGCTCGCGATCGCCCGGACGCTGGTGCAGCGCCCGGAGATCTACCTCTTCGACGACTCCTTCTCCGCGCTCGACTACGCCACGGACGCCGCCCTGCGAGCCGCGCTGGCGCAGGAGACGGCCGAAGCGACCGTCGTGATCGTCGCCCAGCGGGTGGCGACCATCCGGGACGCCGACCGGATCGTCGTCCTCGACGAGGGCCGTGTCGTGGGCACCGGACGGCACCACGAGCTGATGGCGGACAACGAGACCTACCGGGAGATCGTGCTCTCCCAGCTCACGGAAGCGGAGGCTGCCTGATGGCAGGGCCCATGGGGCGGATGATGGCCGGGGGCGGTCCCGACCAGCGCTCGCTGGACTTCAAGGGGTCGGGCAAACGGCTCGTCGCGCGGTTCCGGCCGGAGCGGCTGACCATCGGCGTGCTGCTGCTGTGCGTGCTGCTCAGCGTCGGCCTCAACGTCGTCGGGCCGAAGATCCTCGGCGAGGCGACCGACCTGGTCTTCGCGGGCATCGTCGGGCGGGACATGCCTCAGGGGGCGAGCAAGGAGCAGGTCCTCGACCAGATGCGGCAGCGCGGCGACGGTGATGTCGCCGACATGCTGCGCAGCACCGACTTCACACCCGGCGAGGGCATCGACTTCACCGCCGTCGGGCATGTGCTGCTGCTCGCGCTGGGCGTGTTCCTGGTGGCCGGGCTGCTGATGGCGGTGGCGACGCGGCTGGTCAACCGGACCGTGAACCGCACCATGTTCCGGATGCGCGAGGACGTGCAGACGAAGCTGTCGCGGCTGCCGCTGTCGTACTTCGACAAGAGCCGGCGCGGTGAGGTGCTGTCCCGGGCGACGAACGACATCGACAACATCGGGCAGACGCTCCAGCAGTCGATGGGCCAGCTCATCAACTCAGTGCTGACCATCATCGGCGTCCTCGCGATGATGTTCTACGTGTCCTGGATCCTGGCGCTGGTCGCGCTGGTGACCGTGCCGCTGTCGTTCGTCGTCGCCACGCGCGTGGGCAAGCGGTCGCAGCCGCACTTCGTGCAGCAGTGGCGCTCGACGGGCAAGCTGAACGCGCACATCGAGGAGATGTACACCGGGCACGCGCTCGTGAAGGTGTTCGGGCGTCAGGAGGAGTCGGCGCGGCAGTTCGCCGAGCAGAACGAGGCGCTGTACGAGGCCGGGTTCCGGGCGCAGTTCAACAGCGGCGTGATGCAGCCGCTGATGATGTTCGTGTCGAACCTCAACTACGTGCTGGTCGCGGTCGTCGGCGGGCTGCGGGTCGCCTCGGGCTCGCTGTCCATCGGCGATGTGCAGGCCTTCATCCAGTACTCGCGGCAGTTCTCCATGCCGCTGACGCAGGTCGCGTCCATGGCGAATCTGGTGCAGTCGGGTGTCGCCTCGGCGGAGCGGGTCTTCGAGCTGCTGGACGCGGAGGAGCAGAGCGCCGATCCGGTGCCGGGCGTGCGGCCCGAGGAACTGCGCGGGCACGTGGCGCTGGAGCACGTGTCGTTCCGCTACGACCCCGAGAAGCCGCTGATCGAGGACCTGTCGCTGAAGGTCGAGCCCGGGCAGACGGTGGCCATCGTCGGCCCGACGGGCGCCGGCAAGACGACGCTGGTGAACCTGCTGATGCGGTTCTACGACGTCACGGGCGGGCGCATCACCCTCGACGGGGTCGACATCGCGCGGATGTCCCGGGACGAACTGCGCGCCGGGATCGGCATGGTGCTCCAGGACACCTGGCTGTTCGGCGGCACGATCGCGGAGAACATCGCCTACGGGGCGTCCCGGGAGGTGACCCGCGGGGAGATCGAGGAAGCGGCCCGGGCCGCGCACGCGGACCGGTTCGTCCGGACGCTGCCGGACGGGTACGACACGGTGATCGACGACGAGGGGACGGGGGTCAGCGCGGGTGAGAAGCAGCTGATCACCATCGCGCGGGCGTTTCTGTCCGACCCCGTGATCCTGGTGCTGGACGAGGCGACGAGTTCGGTCGACACGCGTACGGAGGTGTTGATCCAGAAGGCCATGGCGAAACTCGCCCATGGGCGGACGTCCTTCGTCATCGCGCACCGGCTGTCGACGATCCGGGACGCGGACACGATTCTGGTGATGGAGAACGGGGCGATCGTGGAGCAGGGCGCGCACGAGGAGCTGCTGGCGGCGGACGGGGCCTATGCCCAGCTGTACAAGGCGCAGTTCGCGCAGGCGGCAGCCGAGGTCGACTGAGTCGCCTTCGAGGGTGCCATGTGGTGTCGTGGGGCGACTGCGGGCCCGTTGTGGCTGGTCACGCAGTTCCCCGCGCCCCTTGGGACGTGCAGCTGACGCTCTTTCAGGGGCGCGGGGAACTTCGCGGCCAGCCCCCGCCGGCCCGCACACGGCATCAGTCCAGGTAACCCCGCAACTGGTCCGCGAAAGCGTGGTCCCTCAGCTTGTTGAGGGTCTTGGACTCGATCTGCCGTATCCGCTCCCTCGTGACGCCGAAGATGCGGCCGATCTCCTCCAGCGTGCGGGGGCGGCCGTCGGCGAGGCCGTAGCGGAGCTGGACGACCTTGCGCTCCCGCTCCCCCAGCGTCGACAGGACCGCTTCCAGGTGCTCCTTGAGGAGGAGGAACGCGGCGGACTCGACGGGGCTGGTGGCGTCGCCGTCCTCGATGAGGTCGCCCAGGGCGACGTCGTCCTCCTCGCCGACGGGCGCGTGCAGCGACACCGGCTCCTGGGCGAGGCGCAGCACTTCGCTGACGCGCTCCGGCGGCAGGTCGAGGTGGGCGGCGACCTCTTCCGGTGTCGGCTCGTAGCCCCGCTCCTGGAGCATGCGGCGCTGGACGCGGACGACCCGGTTGATGAGCTCCACTACGTGCACGGGGACCCGGATGGTGCGGGCCTGGTCGGCCAGGGCGCGGGACATGGCCTGGCGGATCCACCAGGTGGCGTAAGTGGAGAACTTGTAGCCGCGGGCGTAGTCGAACTTCTCGACGGCCCGGATGAGTCCGAGGTTGCCCTCCTGGACGAGGTCGAGCATGGTCAGGCCGCGCCCGACGTAGCGCTTGGCGACGGAGACGACCAGGCGCAGGTTGGCCTCGATGAGGCGGCGCTTGGCCATCCGGCCCATGACGACGAGCCGGTCGAGGTCCAGTGCCAGCTGACTGTCCAGGTCGGGGGCGAGCCGCAGCTTCTCCTCGGCGAACAGGCCGGCCTCGACGCGGCGGGCGAGTTCGACCTCCTCGGCGGCGGTCAGCAGGGGGATGCGGCCGATCTCCCGCAGGTACTGGCGGAACAGGTCGGAGGAGGGGCCGCCGGTGTCGGGGCGGGCCCGCGGCGGTTCGACGGGCTCGGGAGCCTCGGCCGCCTCGACGGCCTCGGCGGGCGGCTCCCCCGGTTCCGTCTCGGGTTCCGTCTCGGGGTGGAGCACGACGCGGCCTTGCGCCGGGACCGCGGGGAGGACGTCGTCCTCCCCGTCCGGTGCGGCGCCGTCAGCGCCGATGGCAGCGCCGCTGACGTCGGTCTGGGTGAGGGTCTGGGTCTGCACGGGGGCGACCTCCAGGATGATCGCTGCCAAGGCGGGCGGCAGCGGTACTTCGGGGGCGGAGTCGGCGGCCTCGCCGCTGTCCGTCCCGTACGCGATGAGCGGAACCGCGGGGGTCTGGGACCCGTCGGGGACGGATCGGCCGCGCTCCGAGGACTCAGGCACCGGAACCCAGTGTGGGGTAAGACACATCGTCGCCACGAGGGGCGTGCGATGACTTTTTGCTTCCGGTCCGTGACCGCGTGGTGACCTCAGAGCGCGGCGGCGCCGTGTTCCCGGAGGGCCTGGTCGTACTGCTGGAGGACCCAGAGCTCGTTCTGTACGGCGGCCAGCTGGGCCGGGTCGCCGTGGGTGCCCAGGCGGGTGAGCTGGCCGGTGATGTCGCGGATGCGGCGTTCGACGGCGCGGCGGCGGACGGTGACCAACTGGGCGCCCGCGTAGGTCTCGTCGACGCCCTTCACGCCCTTGTGCAGCAGGATCGCCTCGACGGCGAGTTCCGTCACCATCGCGCGGACCGCGTCGTCCGGGGCGGCTTCGCGGACCTTCACCAGGTAGTCCTGAGGGTCCGCGACGCCCAGTTCGGCGCCGCCGGCGTCCATGATGGCCTGGCGTACGGCGGCGTACGGCGGGGCGGTGAACTCGTCGACGCCGTACGCGTCGAAGGCCGGGGAGACCAACTCGGGGCGCTGGAGGGCGAGTTTGAGGAGTTCGCGTTCGGTGGCGTAGACCGGGTTGCGGAGGTTGAGGGCCGGGCCGCGGGGGCCCGCGGACGGCTGGGCGGCGGCGTACTGCTGGGGTCCGTGCTGGTGCCGGTCCGGGGCCGGGCCCTTGCCGCCGCGGTCGCGGGCCCAGCGGGCCAGCTGGGCCACCCGCTTGACCACGAACTGGGTGTCGAGGATGCCGAGCATGCCGGCGAGCTGGACGGCGACCTCGTGCTGGGCGCCGCTGTTCTTGATGCGGGCGACGATCGGGGCGGCCTCGTCCAGGGCGGCGGCGCGGCCGGCCGGGGTGTCGAGGTCGTAGCGGCTCACGATCTGGCGCAGGGCGAACTCGAAGAGGGGGGTGCGGGGTTCGACCAGGTCCGCCACCGCCTCGTCGCCCTTGGCCAGGCGCAGGTCGCAGGGGTCCATGCCGTCGGGGGCGATGGCGATGTACGTCTCGGCGGCGAACTTCTGGTCGTCCTCGAAGGCGCGCAGAGCCGCCTTCTGGCCGGCCGCGTCGCCGTCGAAGGTGAAGATGACGCGGGCCGAGCCGTTGTCCATCAGCAGCCGGCGGAGGATCTTGATGTGGTCGCCGCCGAAGGCCGTGCCGCAGGTGGCGATGGCGGTCGTCACCCCGGCCAGGTGGCAGGCCATCACGTCCGTGTAACCCTCGACGACCACCGCGCGGCTCGTCTTCGCGATCTCCTTCTTCGCCAGGTCGATGCCGTACAGGACCTGGGACTTGCGGTAGATCGGCGTGTCGGGCGTGTTCAGGTACTTGGGGCCGTTGTCCGCCTCGTACAGCTTGCGGGCGCCGAAGCCGACGACCTCGCCGCCGATGTCGCGGATGGGCCACATCAGCCGGCCCCGGAAGCGGTCGATGGGACCACGGCGGCCCTCCTGGGCGAGGCCGGAGAGCAGGATCTCCTTGTCGGTGAAGCCCTTGCCGCGCAGATAGCGCGTGAGGTGGTCCCAGCCCTGGGGGCTGTAGCCGACGCCGAAGTGGACGGCGGCGGCCTGGTCGAAGCCGCGCTCGGCGAGGAAGACCCGGCCGGTGTCGGCCTCGGGGGAGGTCGCGAGCTGTTCCGCGTACCACTCGGCCGCGATCTTGTGGGCCTCGACCAGGCGGATCCGTTCGCCGCGCTGGTGGGAGGGGTTGTACCCGCCCTCCTCGTAGCGCAGGGTGATGCCCGCCTGGCCGGCCAGGCGCTCGACCGCCTCCGAGAAGGAGAGGTGGTCGATCTTCATCACGAACGTGATGGTGTCGCCGCCCTCCTGGCAGCCGAAGCAGTGGAAGAGTCCCTTGCTCGGGCTGACCTGGAAGGACGGTGACTTCTCGTCGTGGAACGGGCACAGGCCCTTGAGGTTGCCGCCGCCCGCGTTGCGCAGCTGGAGGTACTCGGACACCACGGCGTCGATCGGGACCGCGTCCCGTACCGCCTTCACGTCCTCGTCGTTGATCCGTCCAGCCACGCAGCGATTCTACGGTGGTGGAGTGACAGCCCTGACGGCTAGGAGGCGAGGCTGTCCAGCGGTGCGTGCGGGTCGGCCAGGGCCTCCGTGTCCACCCGTGCCTTGGAGCGGATCAGCTGCTGGATCTTGTCTGTGACATCCCACACGTTCACGTTCATCCCGGCCAGCACCCGGCCCTCCTTCACCCAGAAGGCGATGAACTCGCGCCGGCTCGCATCGCCCCGGATCACCACCTGGTCGTAGGTCCCCGGCGGCGCCCAGCCCGAGTACTCCATGCCGAGGTCGTACTGGTCGGAGAAGAAGTAGGGCACCCGGTCGTACGTCACGTCCCGGCCGAGCATGCAGCGGGCGGCCGCCGGTCCGCCGTTCAGCGCGTTGGCCCAGTGCTCCACCCGCATGCCGGTCTCGAAGAGGGGGTGGGGGAAGGAGGCCACGTCACCGGCCGCGTAGATGTCGGGGTCGGAGGTGCGCAGCCGCTCGTCGACCACGACGCCGCCGCCGCGCGCCCGGTCGGCGATCTCCAGCCCGGCCGCCTCCGCGAGAGCGACCCGGGGGGCCGCGCCGATCGCGGCCAGGACGTCGTGCGCCGGGTGTTCCTCGCCGTCCTCTGTGCGGGCCGCGAGGACCATGCCGTCCTGGCCGACGATCTCCGTGAGCCGGCTGCCGAAGTGGAAGCGGACGCCGTGGTCGCGGTGCAGGTCGGCGAAGAGCTGGCCGAGCTCGGGGCCGAGGACGTGGTGCAGCGGGGTCGGCCCGCTGTGGACCACGGTGACCTCCGCGCCGTACTCGCGGGCCGCCGCCGCGACCTCCAGGCCGATCCAGCCGGCGCCCGCGATCACGAGGTGGCCGTTGTCCCGCCCGAGGTTGGTCAGGACGTGTTTGAGCCGCTCGGCGTGGGCGAGTCGGCGCAGGTGGTGGACGCCGGCCAGGTCCGTGCCCGGGATGTCCAGGCGGCGGGGCTCGGCACCGGTCGCCAGGAGCAGTTTGTCGTAGCGGACGACCGTGCCGTCCTCGCCGAAGCGCACCGTCCTGGCCGCGCGGTCGATCGCGTCGACGGTCTGGCCGAGGTGCAGCTCGATGTCGTTCGCCGCGTACCAGGCGGGCTCGTGCACGAAGACGCTGTCGCGTTCCTCCTTGCCCAGGAGGTAGCCCTTGGACAGCGGCGGACGCTCGTAGGGGTGGTCGCGCTCGTCGCAGATCAGTATCACCCGGCCGGTGAAGCCCTCCGCCCGGAGCGTCTCGGCCGCCTTGGCGCCGGCGAGTCCGCCTCCGACGATGACGAATGTCTGATCCGCGTCGACCACTTGATGCCTCCTCGTAAGGATGTCGCCACTTGCGAGCGTCCCGCACGGAGCGTGATGCGGGAAGAGGGAGTGACCCGATCAGGCCACGGAGGGTCACGATCGGGCGTGCCGTGTTCCCTTGTTTCCCGGGTGTTGCCCCCTGTGTCCCAGGGGTGTTCCCACCAGTCTCATGCGTGCCCTGTCAGACGGGCGTGAAGCGAGCGGGCGGAGGTGTCGGTGAGGGAGGCGATCTGGTCGACGATCACCCGTTTGCGGGCCCGGTCGTCCGGCGCCCGGTCGAACAGGGCGCGGAACTGAGGGTCCAGGCCGTCCGGGGCGCGGACGGTGAGCGCCTCGGCCAGTTCGGCGACGACGACGCGCTGGTCGGCGCGCAGGCGTTCCTGCTCGGCGCGCTGCATGACGTAGAGGTCGGCGACGGCCTTGAGGACGGCGCACTCCAGTCGGGCCTCGCGCGGCACGACCAGTTCCGCGGCGTACCGGGTGAGTCGTCCGGCCCCGTACGCGGTGCGGGTCGCGGTCTCGGCGGCCAGGCAGAAGCGGCCGATGAGCTGGCTGGTGGCGTCCTTCAGACGGGCCTGGGCGACGGCGGTGCCGTCGTAGCCGTGCGGCCACCACTCCTGGGCGAGCAGCCGGTCCAGGGCCTCGGCGAGTTCGGCGGGGTCGGTGTCGGCCGGGACGTAGCGGTCCCGGGCGACCTGGAAGACGTCCTGCCGTTCGGGTTCGGCGTGCAGGCAGTTCGGGTCGATGTGGCCGGCGTGCAGGCCGTCCTCCACGTCGTGCACCGAGTAGGCCACGTCGTCGGACCAGTCCATGACCTGCGCCTCGAAGCAGGTGCGGGTGCCGGGGGCGTCCTTGCGGACCCAGTCGAAGACCGGACGGTCGTCGTCGTAGACACCGAACTTGCGGGACGCCGGGTCGGTGGGGTGGGCGCCGCGGGGCCAGGGGTACTTGGTGGCGGCGTCGAGGGCGGCGCGGGTGAGGTTGAGGCCGACGGAGCCTTCGGGGGTGAACCGTTTGGGCTCGATGCGGGTGAGGAGTCTCAGGGACTGGGCGTTGCCCTCGAAGCCGCCGCAGTCCGCCGCGAACTCGTTGAGGGCCTGTTCGCCGTTGTGGCCGAAGGGCGGGTGGCCGAGGTCGTGGGAGAGGCAGGCGGCTTCCACGAGGTCCGGGTCACAGCCGAGGGCCGCGCCCAGTTCGCGGCCGACCTGGGCGCATTCGAGGGAGTGGGTGAGGCGGGTGCGGGGGCTGGCGTCCCAGGCCGGGCCCATGGTGCCGGGCGTCACCACTTGGGTTTTGCCGGCGAGTCTTCTCAGGGCGGCGCTGTGCAGGACTCGGGCTCGGTCGCGTTGGAAGGCGGTACGGCCGGGGCGTTTGTCTGGTTCCGGGGCCCAGCGGTCGGCTGACGCCGGGTCGTAGGCCGGGGGGGTTTGTGAGGTGCCTGCCATGTGTCGACAGTACGGGCATGGGTGTGCTGTGTGCCTGAGCGTTTGCCGGGTTCTGTTTTCGGGCGTGTGCGGGTGGGGTGTGGCTGGTCGCGCAGTTGCCCGCGCCCCTGAGTACCTGCACCAACCCGCGTTTTAAGCCGAAGCCAATTCGGGCACAGCCGGCGAAGCCGCCGCCAGCGTCTCGTCGTAGCGGTGGAGGAGGAGGTGGGCCATGGCGGGGTGCGTGCCGAGGGGGGCTGCGGCGATCCACGGGGCCGACTGGGCGCACTCCGTGGCGAAGCGGCCGGGGGCCGTGAAGTAGGAGGCCAGGGCTATGTGGCGGCGGCCCCGGGCGAGGAGGGTGCGGACGGCCGATTCCACCGTGGGGGTCGCCGCGGAGGCGTAGGCCGGGAGGACGGGGACGCCCAGGCGGGTGGCAAGGAGGTGGGCCGTGCGGCCGGTGTCCGTCTTGGCGTCCGGGTCACGGGAGCCGGCCGCGGCGAGTACCACCGCGCTGCTGCTGCGGGGCGTGCCGCCCCAGCCCGCCTCCTCCAAGCGGGACTGGAGGGCGTCCACCAGGAGGGGGTGCGGGCCCAGGGGGGCCGCCAGGTGCGTGCGGGCCCTGGAGGCCGCGGCCATCTCGGGGATGTCCTGCTTGACGTGGTAGCCGCGGCTGAGGAGGAGGGGGACCAGGACCGCCTCCGTGTCGCCCAGGGCGGCGAGCGTGTCGGGGAGCAGGGGGGCGTTCAGTTCGATGTGCCCGAGGTGCACCGGCACGTCGGGGCGCAGCGCGCGGACCCGGTCCAGGAGCGCGCGTACCGTGCTCAGCGCGCGGGGGTCGCGGCTGCCGTGCGCCACGACCACGAGGGCGGGCGGGGCCGGGCGGCGCGTGGCGGGCTGCGGGACGAGGCTGAGCTGGCTGGACATGCCATCGATGGTCGCCGCCGCACGTTGCCTTCCCGTTGCGTGGGCGTCACGGGTGTTTTCCAGCGGTTCACCATGTGGGACGGGTGGAGTGTGAGGCGGCTCGACCTGGCGGTTCCGTGTAACGCGTGAAGCTGGTCACGCACAGGCGGATGAACCGGGCGGTCCGTGTGGACGTCCCTGACTGTCGAGGGGCCGACCTGGGGAGGGACCGTCCGATGCGTCCTGTGACGTTCCGCAGACCGCCGCTGCCGCGTACCCGGCGGGGGCAGCGGCGGCTGGTGCAGGCGGTGATGGCCGGGTGCGTGCTCGCGTTGCTGCCGGCGACCTGGATGTACGTGGCCGCGGGTGACCGGCTGCGGACGGCGGCGGACGTGCCGCGGACCGATGTGGCCGTGGTGTTCGGTGCCGGGCTGTGGGACCGCGAGCCGTCGCCGTATCTCGCGCACCGGCTGGACGCGGCGGCCTCGCTGTACCGCGCGGGGCGGGTCGAGGTGGTGCTCGTCACCGGGGACAACAGCCGCGAGGACTACGACGAGCCGGACGCGATGCGGGTGTATCTGACGCGGCACGGGGTGCCCGACGGGCGGATCGTCAGCGACTACGCGGGGTTCGACACCTGGGATTCGTGCGTGCGCGCGAAGAAGATCTTCGGGGTGGACGAGGCCGTGCTGATCAGCCAGGGCTTCCACATCCGGCGGGCGGTCGCTCTGTGTCAGGCGGCGGGCGTCGAGTCGTACGGGGTGGGGGTGGACGCCGTGCACGACGCGACCTGGTACTACGGGGGTGCCCGGGAGATCCTCGCCGCCGGGAAGGCGGCTCTGGACGCGGTGTTCCGGCCGGATCCCCGGTTCCTCGGGCCCCGGGAGCCGGGTGTGGCGCGGGCGTTGGCGACGGCCGAGTAGCGGATCGGGCCGTCCGCCGGGGGCGGGAGCGCGGCCGGTCGCCCGGTGTGCTCCCGCCCCTGGCAAGGCCTGTGGCCGTCAACGTCCATGGAAGCGCGGGGGGCGCTTCTCCAGGAACGCCGTCATTCCCTCCTTCTGGTCCTCGGTGGCGAACAGGGCGTGGAACACCCGCCGTTCGTAGCGCAGGCCGTCCCGCAGGCCCGTCTCCAGGGCCCGGTCGACGCACTCGCGGGCCGCCCTGACCGCCGTACGGCCGTACGAGGCGATGGCCGCCGCCGCTTCCAGGGCCTCGGTGAGGACCCGGTCGTCGGGGACCACGCGGGAGACCAAGCCGCAGCGCTCGGCCTCCCGGGCGTCCATGGTGCGGCCGGTGAGGATCAGGTCCATCGCCTTGGCCCGGCCGACCAGTCGGGTCAGCCGCTGGGTGCCGCCGATGCCGGGGATCACGCCCAATTTGATCTCCGGCTGGCCGAACAGGGCCGACTCGCCCGCGACGACCAGGTCGCACATCATGGCCAGTTCGCAGCCGCCGCCGAGCGCGTAACCGGACACGGCGGCGATCGTCGGGGTGCGCAGGTCCGCGAAGTCCTCCCAGGCCGCGAAGTAGTCCTCGGACATCATCTCGACGGCCGATCGGCCAGCCATCTCCCTGATGTCCGCTCCGGCCGCGAAGACCTTCTCCGAGCCGGTGACGACGAAGCAGCCGACGTCGGGGTCGTCGTCCAACGGGCCGAGGAGGCCGAGGAGTTCGGCGAGCAGTTCGGAGCTGAGCGCGTTCAGGGCGTGCGGGCGGTGCAGGCGGACGGTCACGACACGGCCGTCCCGTTCGGCTTTCAGGTGGTTCATCTTTCCTCCCTGGACGGTGGTCACGAGTCCCAGATCGCGCCGTACGCCGGAATGCCGCGCCGTTCCAGGCCGTGCACGACCTGCCAGGTCAGCCGCTTGTTGGAGATGCAGATGACGGCTTCCGCGCCGAAGTCGCGGTACGCGGCGTGGGCGAGCCGCACCATGTCGGGCTTGCCGTGCCGGGAGGTGTCCCAGACCAGGGCGTGCGGCTGGACGGCGAGGATCTCGTCGACGAGGGCGTCGCCGTAGGTGGCGCGGGGATCGCGGGTCGCCCAGACCAGGCGCGAGGGGACCTCGGCGGCGAGCAGGTGGGGCAGGCAGGGGCCGATGCCGCTGCCGGTCGCGACGTAGACGACCTTGCTGAACAGGATCTCGATGTTGGCGACTCCGGCCGTGGTGATGCCCTTCACCCACACGCGAGGGGGCAGGTCGTCGATGAAGGAGCCGGTCCAGTCACCGGCGCGGGAGATGGTGAGCCGGAAGCCGGAGCGGCCGGGGGCGGGGACATTGGCGAAGGAGTGCCATTCCTTCAGCGGGCTGCGGCTGATCGCGGTCGAGGAGCCGGCGAAGGGGGTCTCGCCGTAGTCGAAGTGCGCCAGGGTCACGTGCCGGGAGGGGCGTTCGGTGCGGACGTCCACCTTGCGCAGGCGCAGCCAGGGCAGGGCCACGCTGGACGTGACGACGGCGAGGACCGCGAGCGGCACCGGTCCCTGGCCGGACAGCAGGGTGTGGGTCCACAGGAGTGCGAGGGCGCTCCAGCCGCCGAAGCGGTGGATCTTCTCGAAGTGGTCGTGCCGGCGGGAGCGGAAGGGTGGCAGGGCGGTGGCGACGATCAGGGCGAGGAGGGCCACCAGGGTCCAGCTCACCGTGATCAGCGGCAGGTCCGTTCCGGCGCGGGTCAGCGCGACCGTCAGGGCCAGGAACCAGGCCGTCGCGGCCAGCGCCCCGCCCACGTGCAGCCCGCCGAAGTGGTACACCTTCCCGAGCGTCCAGCGGATCTTCAGCGGCCAGTGCACCGGGGCCGAAGTCGCCAGCCTGAAAAGGAGGTTGATGACGTACTGCTGGCGTACCAGGACGGCGAGGGCGAGGTTGGCGAGGGCGGCGTGCCCGAGGGTGGGCGTGGCCGGGGGCCCGGCGGCCCACAGGAACGCCGCGTTGGCCAGGAGGACCAGGGCCGCGAGGCGGTTGTAGTGCATCAGGCGGGGGTGTTTGAGCAGGCGGCGGGGGGCCGGCAGGAGCGGTGGTAGCTCGCCCGTGTCCGGGCGGGTCCGGGCCGGGGACGTGGTCATCGGGCCACCGCCAGGCGCTGTTCGAGCATGCCCAGCAGGGCCTGTTTGTCGACTTTGCCGCGGTCGGTCTCGGGGAGGAAGGCGAGGGGCAGGATCTGCTCGGGGACGCAGTAGTAGGGCAGGGCGTCCGCGACCGCGCGGCGGGCCGTGCCGGGGTCGACGTCGGCGGGGCAGACGAAGGAGACCAGGGTGCGGGCGTCGCGTTTCAGGGTGACGGCGCGCGTGCAGCCGGCGGCCGTCTCCAGGACGGAGGAGACGGAGTCCAGCTCGACGCGGAAGCCGCGCACCTTGACCTGGTCGTCGGTGCGCCCGAGGTGTTCCAGTTCACCCCCGGGGGTCCAGCGGCCGAGGTCCCGGGTGCGGAACATGCGCCGGCCGCCGCCGAGGAACGGGTCGGGGGCGTAACGCTCGGCGTTGAGGGTGTCGTCGCCGAGGTAGCCCGCGGAGACGCAGTCGCCGCCCGCCCACATCTCGCCGGGCTCGCCGATGGGCAGCGGGCGCCGGTCGGCGTCGAGGACGTAGACCGTGTTGTTGGGGGTGGGGCCGCCGATGGTGAGCAGCGGGGCGGCCGGGTCGTGGCGGCTCATGGTGTTGACGATCGTGGTCTCCGTCGGGCCGCAGCAGTTGTGGAAGGCGGCCTGCCGGGCCCAGCGATCGGCCAGCGGGCGCGGGCAGGGCTCCCCCGCGACGGCGACCGTGCGCACGCGCGGGCAGGCGGCGGGGTCGAGGCCGCAGAGCACGGTCGGGGTGGCGATCAGCACGTCGGCGGTGCGGGCCGCGGCGGCGATGTCCTTGCCGCGGATGACGAGGGTGCCGCCGTGGGCGAGGCAGCCCAGGATCTCCCAGGCCGCCATGTCGAAGGCGATGTTGAGGAGCTGGGCGACCCGGTCGCCGGGGCGGATGCCGAGGCCGCCCGGCTCGGTGAGCAGGAGGTTGGCGACGTTGCGGTGGGTGACCTTCACGCCGTTGGGGCGGCCGGTGGTGCCGGAGGTGAACAGCACGTAAGCGCCGTCGTCGCCGGTGACGCGCGGGCGCGGGGCCGGGGCGTACGGCTGCGGCTCGTCGAGCGCGAGCAGCAGGTGGCCGTCCGGCAGCGGTACGCGGTGGGCGTGTTCGGCGACGGTGAGGACGACCCGGGTCCGGGCGGTGCGGATGACGTGGGTGAGCTGGGCCGGGGGCGCGAGGCCGATGTCCTGCGGGACGTAGGCGGCGCCGGCCTTCAGGATGCCGAGCAGGCCGACGAGCATCGGGATCGAGCGGCGGACGAACAGGCCGACGTGGTCGCCGGGGCGTACGCCCTCGCGGACGAGGCGGGCGGCGAGGGCACCGGCGTACCGGTCGAGCTCGCCGTAGGTGACGTGCGCGCCCTGGTGTTCGGCGGCCACGGCGTGCGGGGTGGTGGCGGCGTGCCGGGCGACGGCGTGGTGCAGGAGCGGGTCGGGGACGGGGACGGTGGGGCCCCGGCCGTATCGCCGGAACAGCTCTCGGTCCTGGGGGGTCAGATGGCGCAGAGGCATGGTCGGGTGGCCTCCTGGCTGTTTCGAGTGTGGGAGTCGAACGCCGTACGGAGTCGTGCGAGCGCTGCGCGTAGCGAGAGCGTAGTGCCGCTGCTTCAACTCTCAACGAGGTCGGATCGGCCAAGAAAGGAGAGCAATGAGCCACATGTGACGTTTTTCGTCACATGGGCAACGTCCGTGCCGGTCGGCGGCGACCTGAAGGCGGACAGGCGTGTGCCTCACGTCGGCGGGGTGGTGGCGGGGAGGTTGCCGTCCCTGCCGCGTAACAGGGAACCGTCCCGGGTGTAACACGGCCGAAGCAGGCTGAACGGTATGCAGACCACCGCCACGCCCACGCACTGCCCGTACTGCGCCCTGCAGTGCGGGATGAACCTGACGCCCGCGCCCGACGGGACCGTCGAGGTGAGCGAGCGTACGGACTTCCCGGTGAACCGGGGCGCGCTGTGCGGCAAGGGCCGTACGGCTCCGGCGGTGCTGGCCTCTCACGTGCGGCTGACCTCGCCGTTGGTGCGTGAGGGGGGCGCGCTGGTGCCGGCCTCCTGGGAGGAGGCGCTGGACCGGATCGCCGAGGGACTGCGCCGCACGCGCGCCGAGTACGGGCCGGACGGGGTCGGGGTGTTCGGCGGGGGCGGTCTGACGAACGAGAAGGCGTACACGCTCGGCAAGTTCGCGCGGGTCGTGCTCGGCACGTCCCAGATCGACTACAACGGCCGTTTCTGCATGTCGTCGGCCGCGGCGGCCGGGATCAAGGCGTTCGGTCTCGACCGTGGGCTGCCGTTCCCGCTGGAGGACATCCCGAAGACCGGCTGCGTGATCCTGGTCGGCTCGAACCTCGCGGAGACCATGCCGCCGTCGCTGCGGTTCTTCAACGAGCTGAGGGAGAACGGCGGCACGCTGATCGTCATCGACCCGCGCCGCACGAAGACCGCCGAGCAGGCGGACCTGCACCTGGCGCCCCGGCCGGGCACGGACCTGGCGCTCGCCCTGGGCCTGCTGCACCTGGTGATCGCCGAGGGCCGGGTGGACGAGGAGTACGTCCGGGAGCGGACGGTGGGCTGGGAGGACGCCCGGGCCGCCGCGATGGCGCACTGGCCGGAGTACGTGGAGCGGATCACGGGGGTGTCCGTTCCCGAACTGCGGGAGACGGTACGGATGTTCTGCGAGCCCGAGTCGGCCATGGTGCTCACGGCGCGCGGGCCCGAACAGCAGTCCAAGGGCACCGACACGGTGGGCGCGTGGATCAATCTGTGCCTGGCGACCGGCCGGGCGGGTCGCCCGCTGTCCGGGTACGGCTGCCTGACCGGGCAGGGCAACGGGCAGGGTGGCCGCGAACACGGGCAGAAGGCCGACCAGTTGCCGGGCTACCGCAAGCTCGACGACCCGGCGGCGCGGCGGTACGTCGCCGAGGTGTGGGGCGTGGACCCCGACTCGCTGCCGGGGCCGGGGCGCAGCGCGTACGAGCTGCTGGACGCGCTGGGCACGGACATCAAATCCCTGCTGCTGATGGCGTCCAACCCGGTGGTGTCGGCGCCGCGGGCCGCGCACGTCGAGGAGCGCATCAAGTCCCTGGACTTCCTGGCCGTGTGCGACGTGGTCCTGTCGGAGACGGCGGCCCTCGCGGACGTGGTCCTGCCGGTCACCCAGTGGGCCGAGGAGACGGGCACGACGACCAACCTGGAGGGCAGGGTCCTGCTCCGCCGCCGGGCCGTCACCCCGCCCGACGGTGTCCGCAGCGACCTGGAGGTCATGCACGAACTGGCCGCCCGCCTGGGAGTGGAGAAGGGCTTCCCGACCGACCCGGAGGAGGTCTTCGAGGAGCTCCGCCGGGCGAGCGCGGGCGGCCCCGCGGACTACTCCGGGATCACGTACCGCAGGATCGTCGAGGAGAACGGGGTGTTCTGGCCGTGCCCGGCGGTGGAGCCGGAGGGCCCGACGGGGGCCGAGGACGGGGCGGGTGGCCCTGCCGCGCAACGGGGCGCGGCGGGCCGCCCGGCCTCCACCGAGACGGAGGAGACGGTGGGCGTCGCCCACCCCGGCACCCCGCGCCTCTTCCTCGACCGTTTCGCCACGCCCGACGGACGCGCCCGCTTCGTCCCCGTCTCGCACCGGGCCATCGCCGAGGAACCGGATGACGAGTACCCCGTGCTTCTCACCACGGGGCGGGTCGTGGCGCAGTACCAGTCCGGGGCGCAGACCCGGCGCGTGGCGGAGCTGAACGCCGCCGCGCCCGGGCCGTTCGTGGAGCTGCATCCGCGGCTCGCGGCCCGGCTCGGGGCGGCCGAGGGCGATCCCGTGGCCGTCGTGTCCCGGCGGGGCCGGGCCGTGGCGCCCGCCCGGATCACCAGCACGATCCGCCCCGACACCGTCTTCATGCCGTTCCACTGGCCGGGCGAGGGCCGCGCCAACTCCCTCACCAACCCGGCGCTCGACCCGACCTCCCGGATGCCGGAGTTCAAGGCGTGCGCGGTGCGGCTGGAGGCGGTGCGGCCCTAAGGGCACCGCCCCGTGAGGGCCGTAGAGGTCGCGATGCTCAGGTCGGGGATGTCGTCCCGGCTGCGCAGGGCCGTCGCCGCCGAGCGATGGGCGCGGCGCAGGCGGGACTCCTCGTCGGCGTCCTCCAGGACACCGGACAGATACCCGGCGGCGAAGGCGTCGCCCGCGCCGACCGGTTCGACCACCTCGACGGCCGGGGCGGGGGCGAAGGTGACCTCGCCGCCGGCCGCGTACGAGGTCGCGCCGTGCTCCGCGTCCTTGACGACGACGAGCGGTGCCGGGGCGAGCAGGCTCGCGATGTCGTCGGGGTGGCGCGTGCCCCACAGGGCCTCGGCCTCGTCGCGCCCCACGAACACCAGGTCCGCGGCCCGGGCCAGGTCCCGCAACGCCGCTGCCGCGTCGGCGGCCCGCCCCCGCCACAGGGCCGGGCGGTGGTTGACGTCGAAGGAGACGACCGGCCGGTCCGCCGCCGCGCCCCAGGGCGTGCGGCGCACGACGATCTCCTCCAGCAGTCGGGCGCAACTGCCGGACAGCGCCGCGGTGATGCCCGACACGTGCACGACGCGCGGTCCCCGCAGCTCGGGCGCGCGGGCCAGTTCCGGTCCCATGTGGGCCGCGGCCGATCCGCTCCGGTAGTACAGCGGCCGGGTCGCGTCCGGCCCCGGGTCCTTGAAGTACACGCCCGTGGGATGCGCCGGATCGACGCCGACGGCATCCACCTGGACTCCCCGGGCCGCGAGTTCCACGCGGATACGCCGCCCGAACGCGTCGTCACCCACCCGGCTCAGCCAGGCCGCGCGGTGCCCGAGCGCGGCCAGCCCGCAGGCCACGTTGGACTCGGCGCCGCCGATGGAGAGGCGGAGAGCGGACTGGTCGGCGAGCGGCCGGTCGTCCGGCGGGCTGAGGACGGCCATGGTCTCGCCCAGGCACACGACGTCCGCCGCGGTGGGTTCGGCGCGAGCGGGTCCGGCGGTCCGGTAACCGGCGGTCGGGTGGGGCAACGTGCTCTCCTGTTCTCCTGGCGGGTGGGCCGGGGGGGCGTCCGTTGGTGGGTGGGCCGGGGGCGTCCGTATCGGGTCAGACCGTGACCGGTCCGCTGAGCCGCAGCATCACCTTGCTGCTCGCGCTCGCCGGGTCCGCCGCGACCGCGAGGGCCCGCTCGGCCTGGTCCAGCGGGAAGCGGTGGCTGATGACCGGTGAGACGTCCAGGCCGTCGCGCAGGACGCGCAGGGCGTCGTCGATCTCGTCGACGAAGCGGTAGGAGCCGATCCAGGTGATCTCGCGGGTGACGAGGTCACCCAGGACGGCGGGCTCGGCCGTCCCCGGCAGGTTGCCGACCTGCACGAGGGTGCCACCGCGGGCCGTGGCCCGCAGGACCGCCCCCAGTGCGGCGGGTGCGCCGGACGCCTCGAAGACGACGTCGGTGTCCCGCGGCAGTTCCTCGCCCCGGGAGATGTCGACGGTCGCGTCGGCGCCCATCGTGCGGGCCACGGCGAGCGACGCGGAGGACAGGTCGGCGGCGCACACCGACCGCGCGCCGAGGTGCTTGGCGGCGGCGACGACCAGCGAGCCGATCGGTCCGGCCCCGTTCACCAGGACCGTGCGGCCCCGCAGTCCGCCCGCCCGGCCGACGGCGTGCAGGGCGACCGCCAGCGGCTCGGCCAGGGCGCCCGACTGGGTGTCCACTCCGTCGGGCAGCGGCCGGACCTGGGCCGCGGGCACCGTGCGGAACTCGCTGAACCCGCCGTCGGTGTGCGGGGTGAGGGCCGCCGAGCCGAAGTAGCGGACGTGCGCGTGGAGGTTGCTGCGCCCGGCGAGCCGCTCGGGGAGCTCGCCGACGAGCTGGGCCGGATGGACGGTGACGGGCTGCCCCTCGGCGAGGCCGGTCACGCCCGGGCCCAGCGCGGCGACCCGGCCGGCGACCTCGTGGCCGAGGACCAGGGGATGGGCGAGGGCCGCGGTGCCGGAGGCGCCCTTCCTCCAGTACGCGATGTCGGAGCCGCAGATGCCGCCCCACTCCATGGCGAGCAGCACCTCGTCGCGCGCGGGCTCGGGCCGGGGTCGCTCGTCGATCCGGACGTCACCGGCGCCGTGCACGACGACGGCTTTCATGGGGGTCATACGGCGTCCTCCAGCCGGACGAGGTCGCGTCCGCGCGTCTCGGGCGAGAACAGCGCGCTGACGAGGGTGATGAGGGAGTAGACGACGAGCATCGCCGCGATGGGCCACCAGCTTCCTGTGGCGGCGGTGAGGCTCGCCGCGAGCACCGGCCCGATCGCGGTGGCGAGGACGCCGCCGATCTCCTTGGCCAGTGCCAGCTGGGTGAACCGGGTGCGGGAGCCGAAGAGTTCGGCCATCGTCACGCTCTCCAGCGCGAACAGTCCGAGGACACCGATGTTCAGCCCCAGGATCATGCCGGCCATGAGCGCGGGCGTGCTGCCCGAGGTGATCAGCATCATCAGCGGGAAGGCGGCCACGGCCGTGAGCGAGGTGAGCGCCAGATACATCCTGCGGCGTCCGAAGCGGTCGCCGAGCAGTCCGATGGCCGGCACCGTGAGGAAGCCCAGCAGCGACCCGTAGACGATGGCGTCGGTGGGGACGGAGCGCTCGGCGGCGAGTTCGGTGGCGATGTAGCCGACGAGGAACGTCTGGATCAGCCCGGAGTTGCCCGCCTGCCCGAAGCGCAGCCCGAGCGCCAGGAAGAACGCCCGGCCCTTGCGCTGCTTCAGGCCCGCCTCCAGCAGCCCGGTGTCGCCGCCCGTCCCCTCGGTGACGGCCGACTCCACCTCGCGGCGGCTCATGGCCACGCCGTCCACGACGTCGGGCCGCTCCTCAAAGACCGGGCTCTCCTTGAGGTTGCGCCGCAGCCACACCGCGAACAGCAGCAGGCCGAAGCTCAGCAGGAAGGGCAGCCGCCAGCCCCAGGAGAGCAGTTGCTCCTCGCTGAGCACGGCGAGCAGCACCGCCCACAGCCCGGAGGCGGCCAGGGTGCCGGAGTTGGTGCCCAGCGACACGAGCGAGGAGACCAGTCCGCGCCGCCGCGTCGGGGCGTACTCGGCGAGCATCACGGTCGCGCCGGCGATCTCCGCGCCCGCGCCGAAGCCCTGCGCCAGCCGCAGCACGACGAGCAGGACGGGCGCCATGATGCCGATGGTCGCGTAGGTGGGCAGGGCACCGATGAGGGTGGTCGAGGCGCCCATCAGCAGGATGGTGATCGTCAGGACCTTCTTGCGGCCGAGCCGGTCGCCCATTCTGCCGAAGTAGACCGCGCCGGCGAGACGGGCGACGTAGCCGACGCCGTAGGTGGCCATCGCGGCGATGAGGCCGATGGCGGGGCTGACGTCCGGGAAGAAGATCTTGTTGAAGACGATCGCGGCCGCCAGCGAGTACAGCTGGAAGTCCATGAACTCCATGGCCGTGCCCAGCCAGCCGGACACGGCCGCCTTGGTCAGGTCACGCGTACTGCGTCGCACGGCACCGGCCGGCTCGGCCGTGGTCGTGGTGTCCTTCATCGGGAACTCCGTTGTTCGTGAGCGGGGACTTCCTCGGGGGTGGGGGGTGGCGGTCAGATGTCCACATGTCCGGCGCGCAGGGCCGGGAGATGCCGTACGACGGCGGTGACGAGCGCGGAGTCGTCGGCGAGGTCGGGCGCGCCGACGGTGGCGAGGAGCGCGCGGACGACGGCCGTGTCGTCCGCTGCGGTGTGCCGGCAGGCGGTGAGTGCCGCCTGGGCGGGGTCCGGGATGTCCGGGTCCCGGGTGAGGTTCACCCAGCCCGCCAGGGCGAGTTCGAGGACGGGTGTGGCCGCGCCGCGCTCCCGCAGGAGGCGCAGGGCCGGCAGCCAGCGCTCGGTGATCTTGAGTGAGCTGTCGGAGGCGATCTGCCGCAGCAGGTGCCGCATGGCCGGGTTGCGCAAGCGGGCGACGAGGTCGTCGGCGTACCGGCCGGGGTCCGGGCCGCCGTCGGGCAGCGTGGGGGCGACCTCGGCGCACAGGGCCTTGACGAGCCGCTCGCCCCAGCCGTCGGCCATCGCGTCGGCGACGGTGGTGCGGCCCGCCGCGATGCCGAGCACGGCGAGGGCGGAGTGCGAGCCGTTGAGCAGCCGCAGCTTGGTCAGCTGGTAGGGCGCCACATCCGGGACGAGGAGGGCTCCGTCCAGCTCCCACGGGGGTCGCGGGCCGGTGAAGCGGTCCTCCAGCACCCACTGCCGGTACGGTTCGCCGCTGACGGGCAGCGCGTCGTGGACACCCAGGCGGGTGGCGGTGTCCGCGCGGTCGGCCGTCGTGGTGGCGGGGACGATCCGGTCCACGACGGTGGCGGGAAAGGCCACGGACCGGTCGATCAGTTCCAGGATCCGCTCCCGGTCCCGCTCGCCCGAGGCGCGTACGGCGTCCTGGACGGCGGTGCGCAGCACGGCGCCGTTGTCCGCCATGTTGTCGCAGGACACGACGCTGACCGGGGCGGCACCGGAGCGCATCCGCGCGGCCAGCCCGGCGGCCAGGCGTGCGATCACCGTGTCCGGACCGGTGGCGCGGTAGCCCTTCTCCGTGACGGTGAGGGTCACCACCGTCACCTCGGGGTCGGTGAGCAGGCCGTCGACGACGGCGCCGTCCCGCCCGAGCGCGTACGCGCCGGTGAGCGCGCCGACGACACGGGGAGCGCCGCCCTCGGGGCCGCGCTCGGTGACCGAGTACAGGCAGTCCTGGGCTCGCAGGGCGTCGGCGGTCGCCGCCGAGCGGGGAGCGACCGCGGCGATGCCCCAGGGCTCGCCGGAGGACGCGGCGGCGTTCTCGGTGTAGACGGCCTGGTGCGCCCGGTGGAAGGCCCCGATGCCGAAGTGGACGATCCGGGTGCGCAGTCCGGCGGGGTCGACGCGGGGCCGCGAGCCGGGCGGGAGTGCGCCGAGCGCGGCGCGGTTCAGCCGGTGCACGCCGCTCACCAGTCGTGCACGGAGCCGTCGAGACGGCGCGCCACGGGGAGGTAGCGCCGCTGGTACGGGAAGCGTTCGGCGGCCTTCTCGTCGTACTCGACGCCGAGGCCGGGCTCGTCCGAGGGGTGCAGCATGCCGTCGGCGAAGGTGACGCCTGTGCGGAACACCTGCCGGGCCTCGTCGGGATGGCCCATGTGCTCCTGGATGCCGAAGTTGGGTACGGCGATGTCGAGGTGCACGGCGGCGGCCATGCTGACCGGGGAGAGGTCGGTGGCGCCGTGCGAGCCGGTGCGCACGTGGTACAGCGCGGCCAGGTCGAAGATCCGGCGCAGGTGCGTGATGCCGCCGGCGTGGACCACGGTGGTGCGCACGTAGTCGATGAGCTGCTCGGTGATCAGGTGCTGGACGTCCCAGATGGAGTTGAACACCTCGCCGACGGCGATCGGCGTCGTCGTGTGCTGCCGGACGAGCCGGAACGCCTCCTGGTTCTCGGCCGGGGTGGGGTCCTCCATCCAGAACAGCCGGCAGGCCTCGACGCTCTTGCCGAAGCGGGCCGCCTCGATCGGCGTCAGGCGGTGGTGCACGTCGTGCAGCAGGTGGAAGCCGAAGCCGAAGCGCTCCCGTACGGCCTCCAGGTACGTCGGCGCGAAGCCGAGGTAGGCCTCGGTGTCCCAGGGCTGCTCGTCGGGCAGGTCGGTGGCCGCCGGCTCGTAGAGCTTGCCCTTGCGGACGCCGTAGGTGCCGCCGACGTCCGGGACCGCGGCCTGGGCGCGCACGGCCTTGTAACCGAGTTCCAGATAGCGCTCGACGTCGTCGAGGAGGGACGGCACGTCGGTGCCGCTGGCGTGCGAGTAGACCAGCACGCCGTCCCGGGACCGGCCGCCGAGCAGCTCGTACACGGGAAGCCCGGCGGTCTTGCCCTTGATGTCCCACAGGGCCGTGTCCACGGCGGCGACGGCCGTCATGGTGACCGGGCCGCGCCGCCAGTAGGCGCCCTTGTAGAGGTACTGCCAGGTGTCCTCGATCCGCGCCGGGTCCCGGCCGATCAGCAGCGGGGCGAGGTGGTCGCGCAGATAGCTCGCCACGGCCAGCTCGCGCCCGTTGAGGGTGGCGTCGCCGAGGCCGGTGACCCCGTCCGTGGTGGTGATGCGCAGAGTGACGAACGTGCGGCCCGGGGAGGCGACGAAGACCTCGACGCGCTCGATCTTGCTCACGGGGGGCTCTCCTTACGGCGGCTGAGAGCGGGCGGGGCCGACGGGAGCGGTGGACCCCACCCCTGTCGTGCAGTGCTTGTATACAAGCATCTGTCGCGCAGAGGAGCAATACCTCTGCTGCGATACGTAGGATGTGCACATGGCCCAGACGAACCGGCGGACCAGCCGGCGCTCCATCTACCTGAAGCTGCGTCAGATGGTGCTGACCCTCGAACTCCCCCCGGGCGCCGCCCTGTCGGAGAACGAGCTGGCCGCATCCCTCGGCGTGAGCCGCACCCCGGTGCGGGAGAGCCTGATCCTGCTGGCCCAGGACGGGCTGGTGCAGATCTTCCCCAAGATCGGCTCGTTCGTGTCCCGGGTGGACCCGGCGCAGGTCGCGGACGCGCAGTTCCTGCGGGAGGCCGTCGAACTGGCCTCACTCGACGCCCTGCCTCCCGATCCGGACCCCTCGGTGATCACGGAACTGCGGGACAACCTCGCACGTCAGCAGCGCCCGGGCCTCGGTCTGGAGGAGTTCTTCGAGCTGGACGAGGCCTTCCACCACGGCCTGATACGGCTGAGCGGCCACGGCAACGTGTGGACCACGGTCGCCGCGGCCAAGGGCCACCTGGACCGGGCCCGCCGCCTGGGCCTGCACGAGAACGTCTCCCCCGCGGTCTTCGCCGACCAGCACCGGGAGATCTTCGACGCGGTCGTCGGGGGCGACCTCGCGTCGGCCCGGACCGCCATGCGCACCCACCTGCGCGCCGTCTTCAGCGACATCGAGCGCATCCGGGCCCATTCACCCGAACTCTTCGCCACCGGCACCTCGTCCGTCCCGGTGCGGCGCAACGTGGTGGTCTGGGAATAGCGCAGCGGGCGCACCCGTGGTGCGCCCGCTGGTGTCCCGGTGGGGCTCAGCCCACGCCGACCGCGCTCCAGGCCGCCGCCACGGCCTTCTGCTCCGTGCTGCCGCCGCCGTAGAGGTCCTTCGCCGCGCTCAGGGTCGCCGTACGGGCGCCCGCGTAGTCCGTCGAGGACGTCATGTAGACCGTCAGGGCGCGGTACCAGATCTTGCCCAGCTTGGCCCGGCCGATGCCCTTGACCGTGGAGTCGTCGCAGGTCGGGGAGGTGTGGGCGACGCCGTTGATCGTCTTCGCGCCGCTGCCCTCGGCGAGCAGGTACGCGAAGTGGTTGCCGACGCCCGAGGAGTAGTGCACGTCGAGGTCGCCCAGCTCCTTGCTCCAGCAGTCGGCGGACTTGCCGTCCGCGGACGGCTTGTCCATGCGGCGCAGGGCCTCCCGGCCGAGCCCGGAGCGGACGACCTTCTCGCCGATCAGCCAGTCACCCCGGTCCTCGGCGTTGTCCGCGTAGAACTCCACCAGCGTGCCGAAGATGTCCGACGTGGCCTCGTTCAGGCCGCCGGACTCGCCCGAGTACGTCAGCGCCGCCGTCTTCGACGTCACGCCGTGGGACATCTCGTGCCCGGCCACGTCCAGCGACACCAGCGGTCCGAGCTGCTTGCCGTCGCCGTCGCCGTACGTCATGCAGAAGCAGTTGTCGTCCCAGAAGGCGTTGTTGTAGTCCTTGCCGTAGTGGACGCGGTTGTACGAGCCCTTGCCGTCGCCGGCGATGCCGTTGCGGCCGTGCAGGTTCTTGAAGTAGTCCCAGGTGACGTCCGTACCGTACTGGGCGTCCACCGCGACCGTCGCGCGGTCGGAGGCCGCGCCCGTGCCCCAGTGGTTGTCGGCGTCCGAGAAGACCGTCGCGGGGGCGCGGGTCAGGCAGATCGTCAGCAGGCACTGGTCCGTCTTGTTCGCCGCGTCGCCCGTGTACGTGCCGCCGCGCGTGGCGTCCTTGAGCCGGTACGACGACCCGGACTTCGTCGTCTCCAGCGCAACCGTGCCGCCGTACAGGGACTTGCCGTCGCCCGACGCCGACTCCAGGGTGTCCCATGCGTCGATCCGGTCGCCGGTCGTCGCGTCGGTCAGCACCGTGCGCCCGACCGGGTTGCCGAGCCCGTCGTGCGCCACCGCGTCGGTCTGCCAGGCCAGCTTCGGGGCGCCGTGCAGGGCGTCGACGACCAGCCGCGGCTTGGCGGTCAGCTTCTTCAGGGTCTCGCCGAGGTGCGCGGCGCGCAGCAGGCTCGCGGCGAGGTCGGCGGCCTTCGGGGCGGTCACCTTCGGGGTGACGCTCTCCAGGGAGAGCGCCGACTTCGTGGCCCGGCTCGTGCCGCGGTAGGTGCCGTCCGGGTTCAGATGGAGGACGAAGTCACCGCCCAGGACCGGGAGTCGGTGGTACGTGCGGTCGTAGCGGACGTGCCGGGTGCCGTCCTCGTCGACGACCACGTCCCGGACCTTCGTCTCCTGGGCCGAGGTGAGACCCAGGTGCGCGGCCCGGTCGGCGAGGACCGTCTCGGCGCTGTCGATCGCGTCGGACCGGGTCGGCCGCTCCTCCGCCAGGGCGGTCGGCGAGAGCGCGGCGGCCAGCAGGACGGCGGTGCCGGTGGCGGCACCACCCGCGAGGGCGAGACGGGAACCCCGGACGTGACGTATCCGACTCATCGGTCTCCTCATACGGGCGCACCCGGTCGCGTGGGGTCGACCGGGGGCGGCGTTGATGTTGACCGCGAGTTAAGGCGGCCCGGACATGTCATGTCCATAGGCCCGGTGTGGAGGTGTGTGAGGGTGGAGAATCGTTCCTGTGACCCTGCCTTTCTTCGTCTACGGCACCCTCCGTCCCGGCGAGGTCAACCACGACCTCTTCCTGCGCGGCCGCACCCGCTCCGAGGTACCGGGGCGCCTCTTCGACGTGGTGCTGTACGAGGGGCCGGGCTATCCCTACGCGGTCGAGGAGCCGGGCGGCGGGGTGGTGTGCGGGGAGCTGGTCACCGCGCAACCGGAGAGGTACGCGGAGCTGCTCGCCGAGCTGGACCGGCTGGAGGACTACGTGCCGGGCGACCCGCGGAGCCTGTACGAACGCGTCGAGCGGAAGGTCGTACGTGACGCGGACGGGGCGGTCGTCCGGGCCTGGGTGTACGTGGCCGCGCCCGCCGTCGCCGCACGGCTGCGGACTCGCGGGAGGCCGGTCGCGGGCGGGGACTGGCGGGCGCGGGGGTGACAGGGCGGGCAGGGCAGGCCCGGTGCCTCAGCCCCCGTACGGCCGCTTGGCCCTGGCCTCGCGCAACGCCCGGCCCCACCACACCAGTTGGTCCAGCATGACCTTGGCCGCCGCCTCCGGGCCGGACGGGTCGCGCAGGGTGCCCGCGTCACCGAAGGACGCCCCGGCGTTGTGGAAGGAGACGGTGTCGCGGATCGTCACGGCGTGCAGCTCGGCGAAGACCTGCCGGAGGTGCTCGACGGCGCGCAGGCCACCGGCCAGTCCGCCGTAGGAGACGAGGGCGACGGGCTTGGCCCGCCACTCGCCGAAGTGCCAGTCGACGAGGTTCTTCAGGCCCGCCGGGAAGGAGTGGTTGTACTCGGGGGTGAGGACCACGAAGGCGTCCGCGCGGGCCAGTTTCGGGGTGACGCCGGACAGCGCGGCGGTCGCCTCGGGGGTCGGTTCGAAGGACGTCGGCAGGTCGATGTCGGCGACGTCCACGACCTCGGCGACCAGGTCGTCCCGGTCCCGGAGGCGGTCGAGGAGCCAGTCGGCGACGACCGGACCGAAGCGGCCGTGGCGGTTGCTGCCGACGACGAGGGTCACCCGGAGGGGCTCGAGGGGCTCGGTCGCGGACTGGGCAGGGGTGGATGCGTGCGTAGCGGCTGTGTTCATGCCGCACAGCCTCATACCTCAACCTTTCTTGAGGTCAAGCCCGGCCTGTGCGGCGCCCGGGTCACCCGTTCACACGCCCGCCCGGCTCTTTTCCGCGATCCGTCCGCCGATCGCCTGTGACCTGCCTAAACGCCCATGAAGACCCGTCGGCCCGCCTCGCCCTGACACCCATTCACCCCAATTCTGACGCTCCCTCAGAGAGCGCGGTCGCCCCGCTGCCCGTTACCTCGGAAGGGCAGGTGCACGACCGACCGAACCGCTCGAAGGAGCACCGATGCGCCGTACCGCCCGGCCGTTGACCGGCACCGCGCTCGCCGGCACCGCGCTCGCCGTCGCCACAGCGGCTCTCACCGCCGGCCCCGCGTACGGCGAGCCCGCCGGTGACGTGGAGGTGCACCCGTCCTCGGTGGTCCCGGGCGGACAGGTCACGGTGCGCACGGCCGCCTGCGGCGACGGTGGTTCGGCGACGGGTGACGCCGGCGCGGTCGGGGCCGGTTCCCTCAGCCTCGCGCCGGACTCGCACGAGCAGGACGCGACCGGGCGGTTCAGGGTGCCGCCGAGCGCGCAGCCGGGGACGTACGAGATCACGGCGACGTGCACCGGGAGCGGCCGGCGGGTCACCGGTGACCTGGTGGTCACGCTGACCTCCGGGCGGCCGGAGGTCCATCCCAGAGGGAGTGTGAAGACGGGGGTCGGCGGCGCCCTGGGCCCCGATCCCGTGCAGACCGCGGCCGGTGTGGCGGCCCTCGCCGTCGCCGCCGCGGGCGGTACCTGGCTCCTGCATCGCCGGGCGAGAGGCGACGGGATCTGACGGGCACCCTCCGCTGTCCGTCGCCGGTACCGCATGTCCCCTCCCCCTCCGGGTCCGACGCCCCTCGCGGCCCGGAGGGGGGTACGGGGCGGGTCCCGGGACCAGAGGGGCCCGGGGGCGCCGGAGACAGGGCGGCTGTCGGGGATCAGGAAAGGGTCGGCCATGCGCAGGTTCCCCAGGTACGGCGGCAGGTTCGGCAACCCGGCCGACGCCGCCATGGCGGCCGTCACCGTGTTCGCCCTGTGCTCCGGGACCTGGCTGCTGCGCACCGGTGCCGAGACGCACGCCCCGCCGCAGCCCTCCCCCGCGCAGGCCCGCACCGGGCAGGACGGCCGGGCGGGACAGGACGGCCGGGCCGGTGAGCGACCCGGTGTGCCCGCGTTGCCGCCCTCGCCGCCCGACCGCATCCGCATCCCGGCGATCCGAGTGGACGCGCCCCTCACCGGCCTCGGCCTGACGAGGACCGGCAGTCTCGACGTACCGCCCGCCGAGCGGACGAACCTCGCCGGCTGGTACGAGGCCGGCACCACGCCCGGCGAGCGGGGCACCGCGATCGTCGCCGGCCACGTCGACAACGCCGACGGCCCGGCCGTCTTCTACCGCCTCGGCTCCCTGGCCAAGAGCCGCACGATCGAGGTGGACCGGCGGGACGGCAGCGTCGCGGTGTTCACCGTGGACGCCGTCGAGGCGTACGCGGCGAAGGACTTCCCCGACGAGAAGGTCTACGGCGCCGCCCGCCGCCCCGAGCTGCGCGTCATCACCTGCGGCGGCGGCTGGTCACGCGGCACCGGGTACCAGGGGAACGTCGTCGTCTTCGCGCATCTCACCGGCAGCCGGTGATCCTCCCAGGACGTTGGCCCTCCCCCAGGCCCCCAGCGGTTCCAGCGCCTCGTTCAGGCAGACGCCGCGGGGTGTCAGCGAGTACTCCACGCGGGGCGGCACCTCGTCGTACGCCTCGCGGTGCACCAGCCCGTCGGCCTCCATCTCCCGCAGATGCGAGGCGAGCACCTTCTCGGTGATCCCAGGAAGCTCGCGGCGCAGCTCGCCGAAGCGGCACGGCCGTTCGTTCAGCGCCCAGAGGATCAGCACCTTCCACTTGCCGCCGATCACGTCCATCGCCGCGTCGATCCCGCAGACGTACGCCCCCGGCCGCCGCCCCGTCGTCCCCATGCCCGCGCCCTCCCCTTCCGCTGCCTGGACCCTTCCCCCGGAGTAACCACCCACTTCGAAGTACGTACTTGAGCAGGCGCTCCCCCTGGGACGAGCCTAAACGCCATGACTGACACCGCAGTTGACCCCCGCACCCCTCTGACCCTCCTCGGCACCGGCGACATGGGCACTGCCCTGGCCCGCGCGTGGCTCGCCGCCGGACACCCGGTGACCGTCTGGAACCGCACCCCCTCCCGCGCCGAACCCCTCGCCGCCGAGGGCGCCACCGTCGCCCGGACCGCCGCGGAGGCGGTGGCCGCGAACCGGCTCGTGGTCGTCTGTCTGCTCGACGACGTCTCCGTGGGCGAGGCCCTCGACGGGGCCTTGCTCGCGGGACGGGACCTGGTGAACCTCACCACGGGCACGCCCGGCGAGGGCCGCAGCCGCGCCGCCTGGGCCGAGGCGCGCGGCGCCCGCTTCCTGGACGGCGGGATCATGGCCGTCCCGCCGATGATCGGGGCCCCGGAGTCCGGCGGGTACGTCTTCTACAGCGGCTCCCCCGAGCTGTTCGAGGAGCACCGGGCCACCCTCGCCGTCCCGGCCGGCGTCCGGTACACAGGGGCCGACCCGGGCTTCGCCGCGCTGCACGACGTGGCGCTGCTCAGCGCGATGAGCGGCATGTTCGCGGGTGTCACGCACGCCTTCGCGCTGATCCGCCCGGAGGACATCGCCCCGAAGGACTTCGCGCCGCTGCTCGTGGACTGGCTGACCGCGATGGCCGGGGCCGTGCACCAGACCGCCGACCAGCTGGAGAGCGGCGACTACACCCGGAACGTCGTCTCCAACCTCGCCATGCAGGTCGCGGGCAACGCCACGCTGCTGCGCACGGCCGAGGAGCAGCGGGTGAGCCCGGAGCTGCTGACGCCGTACATGGCGCTGATGGAGCGGCGCCTCGCCCAGGGGCACGGCGACGAGGACGGCACGGGGATCGTCGAGCTGCTGGACCTGCGGACGTCCTCCTAGTACGGCGGCGCTAGGTAGCGTCTTATCGATCACGCATCGAGCCAGATGAGTGTGCTGGCCAGGGTTATGGCGGCGAGGTAGCGGTCGGGCTGTTTGTCGTAGCGG
>NZ_JBEXSR010000039.1:0-93093 GCF_040613735.1 Streptomyces sp. NPDC006235 | reverse complement strand
GGAAACCCGAGACGACATGCACGACGCGTTCCTCCAGCTCGCCCAATGCATGATCCTCGCCCGCAAGATCCCAGCATTCTGAAAGGACCCCTAAGGGAGCGCTGCGGGTGGCCCGTGTTTCACGTGAAACAGCCACCGTGAGCGGCGTCCCGCACAGCGCGTCAGTGGGGCCGGGGAAAGCGCAGATATCGCGGCGGTACGGCCTGAGTGAGCCATACGCCGTTCGCGCTCACATGGAAGACATGACGATCGCGGTGCATGGCGGCCGCGTCCACGGCCAGCACGACCGGACGGCCACGGCGGGTGCCGACGCGGGTCGCCGTCTCGCGGTCCGGCGAGAGGTGCACGGCATGCCGGTTCATCGGCCTGAGTCCCTCGGCCCGGATCGCGTCCAGGGCGCGGGCGACGGTGCCGTGGTAGAGGTACGCGGGCGGAGTCGCCGTCGGCAGCCCGAGGTCGACCTGGACGCTGTGGCCCTGGCTGGCGCGGATCCGGGTGCCTTCGACGGCGAACCGCCGCTTGTCGTTGGTCGCGACGACGTGATCCAGCTCGGAGCGGGTGAATCGGAAGCCGTGGGCGGCGGCTGCGGCGATCAGGGCGTCGATCTCTACCCAGCCGCCCTCGTCCAGGGCCAGCCCGATCCGCTCCGGCTGGTGGCGCAGATGCTTCGAGAGGTACTTCGACACCTTCACGGTGCGTCTTTCGTCCATCCCCTCAGGGTGCGGGAGAGACCTGAATCACGCGATTGAGTTTCGCCTTGGAGGTTTGATCCACAGTCAAAGGGTGTTATCCACAGGTGAATTCGAGGACCCTGTGGACAACTGGCCTTCATCCTCATCCACTTGGCATCACATCGGCGGCTTCAGCCGTGCGATCCCCCGCAGTGCCCCCGGCGCGAACCGGGACAGCCAGCGCGCGCTTCGCGCCTCCGGCGTGACCGGGACCACCGCGTCGTTGCGCACCACTGCTCGCAGAATCGCGGTGGCGACCTTCTCCGGCGGGTAGTTCCGCCGCCCGTACAGACGGGCGGCACGCTGCTGGAGCCGCTTCTCCTCGGCCGCGTCGACCCCGGCGAAGTGGGCCGTGGAGGTGATGGCGGTGTTGACGAAGCCCGGGCAGACCGCCGTCACGCCGATCCCCCGGCCGGCGAGTTCCGCCCGCAGGCACTCGCTGAGCATCAGCACGGCCGCCTTGGAGGTGCTGTAGGCGGGCAGTGCCCGGGACGGCTGGTACGCCGCCGCCGACGCCACGTTCACGATGTGGCCGCCCTGCCCGCGCCCGGCCATCCGCCGGCCGAAGAGCCGGCAGCCGTGGATCACACCCCACAGGTTGACGTCGAGGACCTTCTTCCAGTCCTCGGGCGTGGTGTCGAAGAAGGAACCGGACAGTCCGATCCCGGCGTTGTTCACGAGGACGTCCACCACCCCGTACTCGGCGGTGACCTTCTCGGCGAGCTTCTCCATGGCCTGCTCGTCGGAGACGTCGACCGTTTCCGCCCAGGCCTCGGGAGCGCCGCCCAGGCGGCACGACGCGGCGGTGCGGCCCGCTGCCTCGGCGTTCCGGTCGACGGCGACCACGCGCGCGCCGGACTCGGCGAACGCCAGCGCCGTCGCCCGGCCGATGCCGCTGCCCGCCCCGGTGACCAGTACGAGCTGCCTGCTAAACCGCTGGGCGTTCCTGCCGCGCGCCGCCACCGGGGACCGCCCGCTCTCCACGGACGTCACGAACTCCTCGATCCAGGTAGCCAGCTGATCGGGACGGGTGCGGGGGATCCAGTGCCCCGCCTGAACCGTCCTGCGGGTCAACTGCGGAACCCACTGCTCCAGCCCGTCGGTGAGCCGCTCCGACAGGAACCGGTCCTCCAGGGGCGTCACGATCTGCACGGGAGCGTGGGCGTACGCGTCCGTACGTGGCCTGCGCAGCCGGGACCGTACGTTGTCCCGGTACAGCCAGGCCCCGTGTGCCGCGTCCGACGGCAGGGACGCGGTCGGGTAACCACCCCGGGGCACCTTCTCGACGCGCTCCAGAACCCCGGGCCAGCGCTTGCCGAGCGGGCCGCGCCAGGCCAGCTCGGGCAGCACCGGCGTCTGCAGCAGGTACACGTACCAGGATCTGGCGCCCTGCCCGAGGAGCTGGGCGAGCCGGCGCGGGGTGGGGCGCTTGACGCGCTTGTCGATCCAGTGGCCGAAGTGGTCGAGGGACGGCCCGGACATCGATGTGAAGGAGGCGATGCGGCCCTCGGTGCGCCGGACGGTGGTGAACTCCCAGCCCTGTACCGAGCCCCAGTCGTGCCCGACCAGATGCACCGGCCGGTCCGGGCTGACCGCGTCCGCGACGGCCAGGAAGTCGTCCGTCAGCTTCTCCAGCGTGAACCCGCCTCGCAGCGGGCGCGGTGCCGTCGACCGCCCGTGGCCGCGGACGTCGTACGCCACGACGTGGAAGTGCCCGGCGAGACGGGCGGCGACCTCGGACCACACCTCTTTGCTGTCGGGGTAGCCGTGCACCAGGACGACCGTCGGCCGCCGCGGATCACCCACCTCGGCCACGCACAGCTCGACCTCGCCGGTCCGCACCCGGCGCTCCCGCGCGCCCGTGAGCAACGTCATCCGGCGAATCTGACAGTCGTTAGAGGGTTCGTCAATAGTGGCTCCCCGCGGTGGTAACTCTCAAGAACCAGGTCCCCTAAGGGCCCGTACTACTCCAGGTTGACCTGAATACAGCTCTGCGGAGTGACGACCGCCACGGGCGTGGCCCCTACCTTCGAAGCGTGACTGTGATCGCGACCGAAAGCCTGAGCAAGCGGTTCCCCAGGGTGACCGCTCTTGACCGGCTCTCCGTGGACGTCGGGCCCGGTGTGACCGGACTCGTCGGAGCCAACGGAGCCGGCAAGTCCACACTGATCAAGATCCTTCTGGGTCTTTCCCCCGCCACCGAGGGCCGCGCCGAAGTGCTCGGCCTCGATGTCGCCACCAAGGGCGCTGACATCCGTGAGCGGGTCGGCTACATGCCCGAGCACGACTGCCTGCCGCCGGACGTCTCGGCCACCGAGTTCGTCGTCCACATGGCGCGCATGTCCGGCCTGCCGCCCACCGCCGCACGCGAGCGCACCGCGGACACGCTGCGGCATGTCGGTCTGTACGAGGAGCGCTACCGCCCCATCGGCGGCTACTCGACCGGCATGAAGCAGCGCGTGAAGCTCGCGCAGGCCCTCGTCCACGACCCGCAGCTGGTCTTCCTCGACGAGCCGACCAACGGCCTCGACCCGGTCGGCCGCGACGAGATGCTCGGCCTGATCCGCCGGATCCACACCGACTTCGGCATCTCGGTCCTGGTCACCTCGCACCTGCTGGGCGAACTGGAACGCACCTGCGACCACGTCGTTGTCGTCGACGGCGGCAAGCTCCTGCGCTCCAGCTCCACCACGGACTTCACCCAGACCACGACCACCCTCGCGATCGAGGTCACCGACACCGACGAACACCCGGACGGCACCCGCGCCATGCGCGAGGCGCTGCACGCGCGCGGGGTGAGCGTCGAGGACGGCAGCGGCCTGCCGGGCGCCGGCCACATCCTGCTGCTCACCGCCCAGGGCGAGGAGACGTACGACCTGGTCAGGGACGTGATCGCGGACCTCGGCCTCGGCCTGGTGCGCATGGAGCAGCGCCGGCACCACATCTCCGAGGTCTTCGCGACCAGTGACCAGCACGAGCAGCGGAAGGAGGCGGTCGGCCATGGCGGTTGAGCACTCCACGGGGACATCCGCCCCGGCACCGGGTGACCAGACCCGCATCCACAACATCGGCTACCGCAGCTACGACGGCCCCCGCCTGGGCCGCGCCTACGCCCGCCGCTCCCTGTTCTCGCAGTCCCTGCGCGGCTCCTACGGCCTCGGCCGCTCGGTGAAGTCCAAGGTGCTGCCGATGCTGCTCTTCGTGGTGATGTGCGTGCCCGCGGCCATCATGGTCGCCGTCGCGGTCTTCACCAAGGCCAACGCCCTGCCCGTCGACTACACGCGCTACGCGATCATCATGCAGGCGGTCATCAGCCTGTACGTCGCCTCGCAGGCGCCCCAGTCCGTCTCGCGCGACCTGCGCTTCAAGACCGTACCGCTGTACTTCTCGCGGCCGATCGAGACCGCCGACTACGTCCGCGCCAAGTTCGCGGCGCTCGCCTCGGCGCTGTTCCTCCTCACGGCCGCTCCCCTGCTCGTGCTCTACGTGGGCGCGCTGCTGGCCAAGCTCGACTTCGCCGACCAGACCAAGGGATTCGCGCAGGGAATCGTCTCCGTGGCACTGCTCTCACTGCTCTTCGCCGGCATCGGCCTGGTCATCGCGTCCTTCACCCCGCGCCGCGGCTTCGGCATCGCGGCCGTGATCGCCGTGCTGACCATCACCTACGGCGCGGTCTCCACCCTCCAGGCCATCGCCGACGCACAGGGCAGCGGCGACGCCGTGCCGTGGATCGGACTGTTCTCGCCGATCACGATCGTCGACGGTGTGCAGTCCGCGTTCCTGGGCGCGACCTCGGCCTCTCCCAGCGGGGTGGGCCCGAGCACCGCCGAGGGCGTCGTCTACGTCCTCGTCGCCTTGGGCCTCATCGCGGCGAGCTACGGCCTCCTGATGCGCCGCTACAAGAAGGTGGGACTGTGACCACGCTCTCCATCGACCACGTCTCCCGCTGGTTCGGCAACGTGGTCGCCGTCAACGACATCACCATGACCGTCGGCCCCGGCGTCACCGGTCTGCTCGGCCCCAACGGCGCCGGAAAGTCCACCCTCATCAACATGATGGGCGGCTTCCTGGCCCCCTCCACCGGCACGGTCACCCTCGACGGCCAGGCCGTGTGGCGCAACGAGCGGATCTACCAGCAGATCGGCGTCGTCCCCGAGCGGGAGGCGATGTACGACTTCCTCACCGGGAAGGAGTTCGTCCTCGCCAACGCCGAGCTGCACGGCCTGGGCGCCAAGGCGGCCCAGAAGGCGCTCGCCACCGTCGAGATGGAATACGCACAGGACCGCAAGATCCAGACGTACTCCAAGGGCATGCGCCAGCGCGTGAAGATGGCCTCCGCCCTCGTCCACGACCCGTCCCTGCTCCTGCTGGACGAGCCCTTCAACGGCATGGACCCGCGCCAGCGCATGCAGCTCATGGATCTGCTGCGGCGCATGGGCGACGAGGGCCGCACGGTGCTGTTCTCGTCCCACATCCTCGAAGAGGTCGAGCAACTCGCCTGGCACATCGAGGTCGTCGTCGCCGGCCGGCACGCCGCCAGCGGTGACTTCCGCAAGATCCGCCGCCTGATGACCGACCGGCCGCACCGCTACCTGGTGCGCTCCAGCGACGACCGTGCCCTCGCGGCCGCGTTGATCGCCGACCCGTCGACGTCCGGCATCGAGGTCGACCTCGCCGAGGGCGCGCTGCGCATCCAGGCCGTCGACTTCGGCCGCTTCACGGCCCTGCTGCCGCGGGTGGCCAGGGACCACGGCATCCGGCTGCTCACGGTCTCGCCGTCCGACGAGTCCCTCGAGTCCGTCTTCTCGTATCTCGTCGCGGCGTAGGAGGCCCTGATGTACGACCCCACAGTCGCCCGGCTCACGTACCGGGCCCTGCTCGGCCGGCGCCGGGCCCTCATCCTCGGAGCCCTGCCGCTGCTGCTCATCGCCATCTCGGTGGTGGTGCGCTTCCTCGCCGGGGCGGACGACCAGACGGCGGCGGACCTGCTCGGCGGCCTCGCCCTCGCCACGATGGTGCCGATCATCGGCGTCATCGCCGGAACCGGCGCGATCGGGCCGGAGATCGACGACGGCTCGGTGGTGTACCTGCTGTCCAAGCCGATCAAACGGCCGACGATCATCTTCACCAAGCTGATCGTCGCGATCGCCGTGACGATGGTGTTCTCCGCGGTGCCGACGCTCATCGCCGGCTTCATCCTGAACGGCAACGGCCAGCAGATCGCCGTCGCCTACACGGTGGCCGCACTGGTCGCCTCCATCGCGTACGCGGCCCTGTTCCTGCTGCTCGGCACGGTCTCCCGGCACGCGGTGGTGTTCGGCCTCGTCTACGCGCTGGTCTGGGAAGCCCTGTTCGGCTCCCTGGTGCCGGGGGCCCGCACGCTGAGCGTCCAGCAGTGGGCGCTGGCCGTGGCACAGAAGGTCTCCGGCGGCGACCTGGTGACCTCGGACGTGGGCCTCACCACGGCGACGGTGCTGCTGGTGGCCGTCACGGTGCTGGCCACCTGGTACGCCGGTCAGAAGCTGCGCTCGCTGACCCTCGCCGGCGAGGAGTGACGTGCCCCGGTCCTGACGGGGGCTTCACCCCCGTCAGGGCACACTGGGCGAACGGTATGCAGTGATATCGCACGGAAGTCGGACGGCTGGGAGGGACGGGGATGTCGGACGAGAGGGCTCAGTACGACGACCACGGACGGTCCGCACCCGGGTCCGGGGGCGATGCCTGGGACGACCTCGACGGCGTCGTCCTCGACGAGGAGTTCATACGCTCCGCCGGAACCTCCGAGCCGTCCGCCCGCGCCCGGATGCTCGCCGAGCGCTGGCGCCGCGAGGAGCCGGAGCCACAGCCGTGGCGCTCCGACGAGCCACCCGCGGGCTGGTTCTTCAGCAAGGCCCGCAGGCGCAGGTGGCGCAGGCGCTGACCGGCCCCCGTCCGACCGTCGATTTAATCGGTGGCGTCCAATTCGTCCGGCAGGCAGAGTGGTTGTCGTCACGGCCGGGCGACGAGTCCGGCGTCACGTTCTGGGAGAGGAGCCGGACGATGTCCATGCACGGCAGTACGTCCAGCTCCCGTCAGGGCAGCCCGCGGCGGGTTCCGGAGTAATTCGCTACCCCTCCGTAGAGCCCGCCCCACACGGGGAGCTGCCCGGGGCGGCCGCTTCGAGCACGCGAATCGCACGTCGCGTGAGGCCGCCCACCCGGAGGATTGGCCGAGTGGTAAGGCACTGGCTTGCGCTGTGTTCGATGAAAAGCGAGTCATGGTCGGGCTGAAACGCCCGCGCACGTTCGATCCGTGCATCCTCCGCCGCACACGCGACACGAAGGCTCAGCCCAGCAAGCGCTCCAGCACCACCGCGATGCCGTCCTCCTCGTTCGAGGACGTCACCTCGTCGGCCACCGCCTTCAGTTCCTCATGGGCGTCCGCCATCGCGACACCGTAGGAGGCCCAGGCGAACATCGGTATGTCGTTGGGCATGTCGCCGAAGGCGATCGTGTCGGCCGCCTTCACCTTGAGCCGGCGGGCCGCCAGGGACAGGCCGGTCGCCTTGGACAGGCCCAGGGGCAGGAGTTCGACGATGCCCTTACCCGCCATGACGACGGTGACAAAACCGCCGGCGGTGCGCGTGGCCACCTCGCACAGCTCGTCGTCCGAGAGTGTCGGGTGCTGGATGTACAGCTTGTTCAGGGGGGCGGCCCACAGGTCCGACGCGTCCGTGAACGGCGTCGCGGGCAGGTTGCCGTGGACCGCGTACCCGGGACTCACCATCACCTCGCCGTCCAGGCCGTCGCGGCTCGCCGCCACATACAGTGGACCGACCTCCGCCTCGATCTTGGCCAGCGCCACCCCGGCCAGCTGCCGGTCCAGCGTCACCGACGTCAGCAGCCGGTGCGCGCCGGCGTCGTACACCTGCGCGCCCTGGCCGCAGACGGCCAGTCCCCGGTAGCCGAGGTCCTCGAGGATGTGCCGGGTCCACGGGGCCGCGCGGCCGGTGACGACGATGTGCGCGGCGCCCGCCGCGGTGGCCGCGGCCAGCGCCTCACGGGTGCGGGGCGACACCGACTCGTCGGAACGCAGCAGCGTCCCGTCGAGGTCGGTGGCGATCAGCTGGTACGGGAAACCGGTGGTGGTCACTTGGCCACCGGCTCCAGAACCTCCCGGCCGCCCAGGTACGGGCGCAGCACCTCGGGCACCCGCACCGAGCCGTCGGCCTGCTGGTGGTTCTCCAGGATCGCCACGATCGTGCGCGGCACGGCGCACAGCGTGCCGTTGAGCGTGGCCAGCGGCCGGACCTGCTTGCCCTCACGGACGCGGATCGACAGGCGGCGGGACTGGAACTCGGTGCAGTCCGAGGTCGAGGTCAGCTCGCGGTACTTGCCCTGGGTCGGGATCCACGCCTCGCAGTCGAACTTGCGGGCGGCCGAGGAGCCGAGGTCGGCGGAGGCGACGTCGATGACCCGGAACGGCAGCTCCAGTGACGTCAGCCACTGCTTCTCCCACTCCAGCAGCCGCTGGTGCTCGGCCTGCGAGTCCTCCGGGGCCACGTAGGAGAACATCTCGACCTTGTCGAACTGGTGCACGCGGAAGATGCCCCGGGTGTCCTTGCCGTGCGAGCCGGCCTCGCGGCGGAAGCAGGGCGAGAAGCCCGCGTAGCGCAGCGGGAGGCGGTCGGCGTCGAGGATCTCGTCCATGTGGTACGCCGCGAGCGCGACCTCGGAGGTGCCGACCAGGTAGAGGTCGTCGTCGGCGAGGTGGTAGACGTCCTGGGCGGCCTGGCCGAGGAAGCCGGTGCCCGCCATGGACTGGGGGCGCACCAGGGCCGGGGTCAGCATCGGCGTGAAGCCGGCCGCGGTGGCCTGGGCCATCGCCGCGTTCACCAGGGCGAGCTCCAGCAGGGCGCCCACGCCCGTCAGGAAGTAGAAGCGCGAGCCGGAGACCTTGGCGCCCCGCTCCACGTCGATCGCGCCGAGGATCTGGCCGAGCTCCAGGTGGTCCCGGGGCTCGAAGCCATCGGCGGCGAAGTCGCGGATCGTGCCGTGCGTCTCCAGCGTGACGAAGTCCTCTTCGCCGCCCACGGGCACGTCGGGGTGGACGAGGTTGCCGAGCTTCTGGAGCAGCTCCTGGGTCTCGGTGGCCGCGGCGTCGCGTTCGGCGTCGGCGGCCTTGACGTCGGCGGCGAGCTGGCTCGCCTTCTTCAGCAGCTCGGCCTTCTCGTCCCCGGACGCCTTGGGGATGAGCTTGCCGAGCGCCTTCTGCTCGGCGCGCAGCTCGTCGAAGCGGACGCCGGACGACCTGCGCCGCTCGTCGGCGGACAGGAGGGAGTCGACGAGCGCGACGTCCTCTCCACGGGCGCGCTGGGACGCGCGCACACGGTCGGGGTCCTCACGGAGCAGGCGAAGGTCAATCACGTGCTCAAGGCTACCGGTGCGGGGTGACCGTCCACGACTCACTATTCAGGTGTGGCTTACGTACCGCTATGCGGGAATTGCGCACTGTGTCAATAAACCGACCGCCTCTCCCCGGAACGAGGCATCGGCAGGGCGCGGCATTGACTCGAATCCCTTGTGGGGAGCGGGACTTGGACTCCGGTTGTCCACAGGGGTCCACGCGCGGCGAAAAGTTATCCACAGGCTGTGGGGAAGATCTGTGGACTTCGGAATTGATCACTCCGGAAGCCCCTATCACGCCGAAGAGTTCCCGATGCAAACCACGCTCTACCCTCACTTTCGAGTGGAAATGGGTCACCCCGAAGAGTTACGCAAGGGAAAACGGTGGACGAAGGGTGACCTGCCCGCCGATGGACGCATCGGAGGTCAGTAGGGCGATTTGTCGACTGACTCACGCTTCGTTGTCGACTTGTCCCCAGGTCGAGAACCTGGCCTGTGGATAACTTCTGTGGACAACGACAATCAGCAGGTACGACCGCCCGGAGACCCGCTGCGTACTGGGCTAGAACCGGCCGTCCTGGCACCGCGCGACCCAGTCGGCCGCTGCCACGAACTCGTCGTCCGACGTCCCCAGCCGCGGCGGCTGGACATCCCCGGGCTCCATGTCCGCGCGCGGATAGGAGCCGAGGTAGCGCACTTGGAGGCAGATCCGCTTCAGGCCCATCAGGGCTTCGGCCACCCGGCGGTCGGAGATATGGCCCTCGGCGTCGATGCAGAAGCAGTAGTTGCCGATGCCCGCGCCGGTGGGCCGGGACTGGAGCAGCATCAGGTTGATGCCGCGGGTGGCGAATTCGCCCAGCAGATCGCGCAGGCCTCCGGGGTGGTCGTCGCGCTGCCAGAGCACGACGGAGGTCTTGTCCGCGCCGGTGGGCGCCGCGGGCCGGGCGGGCCGGCCGACCAGCACGAATCGCGTCTGGGCGTTCTCCGCGTCGTGGATCCCGGTCTCCAGGGCCTCCAGGCCGTAGCGGGCGGCGGCGAACTCGCCGGCGAAGGCGGCGTCGTACTGGCCCTCCTGGACCAGCCGGGCGGCGTCCGCGTTCGAGGCGGCCGACTCCCAGTGGGCGTCCGGCAGGTGCTTCTTCAGCCAGTTGCGCACCTGCGGCTGGGCGGCCGGGTGGGCGGAGACCGTCTTGATGTCCGACAGCTTCGTGCCCGGGCGGACCAGCAGCGCGAAGGTGATCGACAGCAGCACCTCGCGGTAGATCATCAGCGGCGCGCCGGCGACCAGCTCGTCGAGAGTGGTGGTGATGCCACCCTCGACGGAGTTCTCGATCGGCACGAACGCGGCCTCGGCCTCGCCGGCGCGTACCGCGTCGAGCGCGGACTGGACGGACACGTACGGGATGAGCTCCCGGGTGGCGGCCTCGGGAAGCGTGCGCAGGGCGACTTCGGTGAAGGTGCCCTCGGGGCCGAGATACGCATAGCTCGCTGGCATGACCTCACCCTAATGGGCTTGCGGAAGCGCTATCCCCCACAACCCGCGCAATGCTCGACTCTCACCCCTCAAGCAACTTCTGCCCCACATACTCGCCCTCCGCGGCCCCACCGGGCACCGCGAACAGTGCACTCGACTCGTGCCGGATGAACTGCGACAGGGCGTCGCCGCGGTCGAGCTTGCGCTGCACCGGCACGAAGCCGCGCAACGGGTCGGCCTGCCAGCAGATGAAGAGCAGGCCCGCGTCCGGGACGCCGTCCTGGTCGATGCCGTCATGGAAGGAGAACGGGCGGCGGAGCATCGCAGCGCCGCCGTTCTGGTCGGGCCGGGTGATCCGGGCGTGGGCGTTGATCGGGACGACGAGATTGCCCTTGGCGTCCGTCTTCTCCAGGTCCATCGCGGTCGTCTCGGTGCCGCCGGACAGGGCCGCACCGTCGGACTTGCGGCGGCCGATCACGTCTTCCTGAGCCTTGACGGAGAGCTTCTCCCAGTCGTCCAGGAGCATGCGGATCCGGCGTACGACGGCGTAGGAGCCGTTCGCCATCCAGGCCGGTTCGCCCTTCTCCGGCACGAAGATCCGCTGGTCGAAGTCGGGCTCGGACGGCTTCGGATTGCGGGTGCCGTCGATCTGGCCCATCAGGTTGCGGGCCGTCATGGGGTGGGCGGTGGCACCCGGCGAGCGGTTGAAGCCGTTCATCTGCCAGCGGACCCGGGCCGCCGAGCCCGCGTCCTTCTGGATGGCGCGCAGGGCGTGGAAGGCCACGAGGGCGTCGTTGGCGCCGATCTGCACCCACAGGTCGCCGTTGCTGCGGTTCTTGTCGAGGTGGTCGGAGGAGAACTCGGGCAGCGGGTCCAGGGCGGTCGGGCGCTGCTTCTCCAGGCCGGTCCTGCCGAAGAAGCTGTGGCCGAAGCCGAAAGTGATGGTCAGCGACGAGGGGCCGGCATCGCGGGCCACGTCGGTGTCGTCGTGCGGGCTCGGCTCGCCCGCCATCAGCCGTCGGGCCGTCTGCGACCAGCGGCGCAGCAGGGCGGTGGCTTCCTTGCGGCCGACGCCCGCCGCCAGGTCGAAGGCGATGAGGTGGCCGCGGGCCTGGAGGCCGTCGGTGATGCCGGGCTGATGTTTCCCGTGAAACATCGCCCGGTCGGTGCCGAGTGAGGTGAGCGGAGCGGCGGCATCGGAGGGGGCGGCGGCGTATCCGAGGGCCGCGCCCGCCGTGCCGAGCACGAGCCCGGTGGCACCGGCGGTGCCGAGCAGGCGCCGCCGTGAGATGCCGTCACCGGCCGGGGCCGCTTCGGTGTCCGCCGGGGTGGTGCGGGGGGTGCGGGTTTCCGGAATGGACTGGTCAGCCATGGTGGTTCAGCCGATCTGCGCGTTCTTCGAGACGGTCACCTCGTCGATGTCGGAGGTCCGCACGGTCACGTCGACCTTCCAGTCGCCGGCCATGGGGATCTGCACTCCGTTCGCCGACCAGTGTCCGGTAGCGAGGTGGTCGGGGACGACGGGCAGCGGCCCGAGGTTCTTGGCTTTGAGGGTGAAGTCGACCTTCACCTCGGGGATGTCGAAGGCCCGGCCGTTGGGCCGCTCCACGTAGACGTGCATCTCGTTGTCCCCCACACGTGCGGGGTCGAGGTCGACCGTGACGATGCCCTTGCCGTCCTTGCCGCCCGTGTCGAAGGGCATGTTCAGGGTCAGCGCCCCGGACGCGCCCGCGTCGGGCGAGGTGGACGCGGAGGACGACGTCGCCGCCTTGGCCTCCTCCTCCGTGCGTCCGGGTTCCGTCTGGGTGAGGACGGTGGTGACGGCGAGCAGAACGACCGCGATGCCGGCCTCGGCCAGCACGGAGCGGCGCAGCCCGAAGCGGTCGGGGTCGGCGTCCCGCAGCCGCTTCTGCCGGGCGGCGTCCCGGGCGGCCCGCTGCCGGGCGAGCTGCGCGGCCCGCTCGGTGTCGGCGGGCTCGGAGCCGGCGGGCTCGGAGCCGGGCTGTGCACCGGCGGCGGAGCCGGTCTCTGTGCCCGTGCCGGGCCGGTCGTCGCCGGTCACGGCGGACTCGGCGTCCCTGGCAGTGTCACCGGAGGCATCGGCCTTTGTTCCGGCGGTGACATCGGTCCCTGCTCCGGCGGTGACATCGGTCCCTGCTCCGGCGGAGGCATCGGTTCCTGCGACGGCGGGGGCATCCGCCATGGCACCGCCGGGAGCATCTGCCATGGCTCCGACCCGCGTCTTCTCCCGCTCCGCCGCTGCCGGCACCGTCTCAGCCAGCCTCCCGGTCCACCGTCGCGAGATCCACGCGACGCCGACCAGGACGGCCACGAGGGCGATCTTGGCCAGGAGCAGCTGTCCGTAGCGGGTCTCGGTGAAGGCCGACCAGGAGCCGAGCTGGCGCCAGGACTGGTACGTCCCGGTCGCGATCAGCGCGAGGACGCTGCCGAAGGCGACGCGGGAGAAGCGGCGTACGGCCGACGCGTCGACGGGAGCGTCGGCCGGTGCCCGGTACAGGGCGACCAGCAGCGCGCCCAGCCCGCCGAGCCACGCGGCGACGGCGAGCAGATGGAGGACGTCGACCGGCATGGCGATGCCCGCCTGGAGCCCGACCGAGGCGTGCTCGGACATCGCCCAGCTGGCGGCGAGCCCGGCCGCGACGACGACGCCGCCGATGGCGAGCCCGAAGGTCAGGTCCCGCTTCTCCTGGGGGTCCACACGCTTGTCGTAGGCCCCGAACAGCACGGCGATGAACAGTGCCGCAGCGGCGAGCAGCAGCAGCCGGGACACCAGGGCGGCTCCGGTCTTGGTCTGGAGCACCTGCCCGAGCAGGGACAGGTCGAAGACGTCGGCGACCTTCCCGGAGCCCGTGAAGGAACCGCGCAGGAGCAGCAGGGCGAGGGTGGCGGCGGTGAGCGCGAGCCACCCGGAGACGACGAACCGCTGCACGGGCCGTACCCCGGAGCCGCGTGGCCAGCAGGCGAGGACGAAGGCGGCACCGCCGGCCAGCACGATGAACCCGGCGTAGGACACGTACCGCCCGAAGCCGTACAGCCAGCCGACCAGGCCGTCGTCGGCGTTCTGCCCGGAGACCGACACGGACGTCTTGGAGGGGGCGCCGATGGAGAAGGTGTAGGCGCCGGCGACGGGATGGCTGTCCGCGGACACCACCTGGTAGGCGACCGTGTACGTGCCGTCGGGCAGGCCGGAATGGAGCCGCACCGCGTAGGTCGTGCCGCTGACGTTGGAGGGTTTGCCCGCGTCGACGCGCTTGCCCTCGGGGTCGAGTACGCGCAGCGAGTCGTCGGACAGCGCGACCTGCTCGGAGAAGGTGAGCGAGATCCGGGCCGGGGCCTTGTCGACCACCGCCCCCTGCGCGGGGTCGCTGCCGGTCACCGCGGCGTGCGCGGAGGCCGGTCCGGCGCCGGCGAGGAGTGCGCAGGCCGCGGCCAGGAGCAGCAGCACCACGGTCCGGACGCGGGGGGCGATGGTCTGCGTCACTGTGGTCCCTCCCTCAGTGCCCGGTCTTGGGGCGGTAGGTCGCCGACTTCACCGGGATCTCGACCTTGACGGGGCCGGAGTGGGCGAAGTGGAGCTCGACGGAGACCGTCTGGCCTTCCTTCGGCTTGCGCTTCAGCTGTTCGAACATCAGATGGTTGCCGCCGCTCTTCAGCACGAGTTCGCCGTGGGCGGGGACCTTCAGACTCTTGACCTCCTGCATGGCCGAGCCGACGGTCTCGTGCACGGTGACCTGCCCGGCGACGTCGCTGGTGACCGAGGTCAGCTCGTCGGCGGCCCCGCCCTTGTTGGTGACGGTGAAGAAGCCGGCCGCCATCTCGTCGGAGACGGGCTGCGGCATGTACGCCGAGCCCACGGAGAGTTCCGCCTTACCGCTGCCGGAACCGGAGTCCGAGTCCGAGCCGCCGCAGCCCGCCAGGGCCAGTGCCCCGGCTATGACGAGGGCCGCCGGGCCGAGTCGCCGCCTCACGGGTTCTCCCCCTTGGTGATCTTGGGGAGGTCCTTGGTGTAGTCGTCGACGGTGGCGTCCTCGCCGTAGAGCACATAGCCGCCGTCGGTCTTCGGCGAGAAGGCGATGACCTGGGTGCCGTGCTCGGAGATGATCTTGCCGTTCTTGTCCTTGTGCGGCGGGTCGATGGAGATGCCGAGGGTACGGGCGCCGGCCTGGATGGTCGGGAAGTCGCCGGTGAGACCGATGAACTGGGGGTCGATGCCCTTCAGCCACTTGCCGAGCTCGGCCGGCTTGTCACGGTCCGGGTCGGTGGTGACGAACACGACCCGCAGGTCGTCCTGTTCGGCCTTGGGCAGCTGCTTCTTGGCCACGGCGATGTTGCTCATCGTCGACGGGCACACGTCGGGGCAGTGGGTGTAGCCGAAGTAGATCAGCGTGGGCTTGCCCTCGGTCTCCTTGCGGAGGTCGTACTTCTTGCCCTTGGTGTCGGTGAGGACCAGGTCCGGCTTCTCGAAGGGCTTGTCGAGGACGGTGGCGGCCTTCTCGCTGCCGGCCTGTTCCGACACGACGGCGGCGGGCTTGTCGCTGTCGTTGCCGCTGCCGCAGGCGGTCAGGGTCAGGGAGGCCGCGGCGAGCAGAGCGGCCGCGGCGAAGGTCTTGGTGCGCATAGAAAAATGTCCCAGATGTCGGTGACCCGGCGCGCACCGGGGTGCCCCGCCCGGGGCGGGAACCCGGCGCGCGCCGTGCAACGGAAACGGCGTCAGGCGGTGGTGCGCCGACGCCCTGCCAGCACGCCGTAGGCGACGCCCGCCGCGCCGACCACGATGCCGACGATGCCCAGGACGCGGGCGGTGGTGTCGGTGCCGCCGGAGGAGGCGGTGTCGGAGGCGGCGGTGTCGGCGGATGCCTTCTCGGCCGACTTGGCGTCGGAGGCCTCGTCGTCCGAGGAGCCGTGGTGCCCGTCCTCGGCGGCGGACAGCTCCAGCACCGGGGCCGGGTTGTCGGGCTCCTCCTGGCCTTCCTGCGGCACCTCGATCCAGCGGACGACTTCCTTGTTGGAGTACGTCTGGAGAGCCTTGAAGACCAGCTGGTCGGTGTCCTCGGGCAGTTGGCCGATCGAGAGCGGGAACTTCTCGAAGTAGCCGGGCTCGATGCCCTTGCCGTCGGCGGTCCAGGTGACCTTGGTGACGGCCTCGGAGATCTTCTCGCCGTGCAGCTCCAGCGGCTTGTCCAGCTTGGACTTGGTGACGTCGATCTTCCAGCCGGGCATCGGCTCCGGCATCACCGAGGCCAGCGGGTGGTCGGTGGGGAAGGTGACCTCGAGCTTGGTGGTCGAGGCGTTGTCCCGCTCGTTGGGGACCTTGAAGTCGACGACCGCGTAGCCGCCCTTGGCGGCGTCGCCCTCGGGCTGCACGCTGACGTGCGCGAAGGCGGGGACGGACAGGGCGAGAACGGTGACACCGGCGGCGGCACCGGCCGCGGCGATACGGGAAGCCTTCATGGAAGGGAACACTCCGCTGTGAGTCGAGTCGGGAGGATGAAGAGGGAGGCGCGCACGCGCGCGTGCCGCACGACGGCGATCCCCCTCCGAACCGTCCGAAAGGCGGAGTGGTGGTCGCGTCGCGTCAGGCGGCGAGGGCGAGTGCGGAGGCGCGAGCCATGGCGGCCGGCGGACCGCGCCGGATCACCGTGTGCTGAAGCGCGATCGTGCGCGGCATCGCAGGCGCGGGCCGCACGGCGTGCACGGGGCGCGGGCATGCTTCAGGCGCCCCCGGCAGCCCGGCGCGCAGAGCGCGCACCAGCGCGAGCGCGGCCCACAGGGAGCGCACGAGCGCCCCTTCCGTGACCCCCTGCGCCGACAGTTCGGTGAGCCGCAGCAGGGCCAGGTCGCCGTGGCGCAGCAGCCAGCCGGTGACGATCGCCGCGAGGACATGGCCGAGCAGCATCGGCAGGGACGGCCACAACGAGGCCGACGCCCCGGCGTCCGACGCCAGATGCGTGTGCGCACCCGTGGACGGCTGGATCCGGGCGTCGGTGAGGATCTTGTGCGCTTGCGCCGGGCTGATCGCCGCGGCCGTCGTGCCGCACACCAACCGAGCGGCCTGCTGGACCAGCGCGGCGTCACCCGTGCCCGCGGGCGCCGAGGATGTGACGGCGGCCGTGCCGTGCTGACCGAGTCCGAACAGCGTGTGCAACACCGTCTGGCCGGCCGCGAGCAGCGCCGCGATCCCCGACAGTGAGCGCACACGCCCGGCGAACGGCGCCGCCACGGCGAGCACCCCGAGGAACCCGGCGCCCAGCGTCCACAGCGGAATGCCGTCGCAGGAGGCGAGCGCGTGACTTGCCCCGGCCAGCACGACGCAGACCGCGGCGAACACCGCGGCCCGCAGGATCCGGAGCGTGAGTCCGGAACGCGTCGCGCACGCGTGGGGGGCAGTCATGGCGGGCTCATCATCGCACTGGTCACCCAGGCCTCGTGCGGCAGGTCCGCAAGATGCCGTACGACCGGAACGTCACCCTCTGGCCCCGCCCGTCCCACCACATACACCGATCAGGGCTAGGGCGCATCCGCCGTATGGGCGGCGTCACGTCAACTTCACGCTTACAAGTGGGGACTCAGGGCAATACGTAACGGTATGTCGAGCCGCGGCCAGGAGGCTGGAGCATGAGCATCTGGTGGTCACTCCATCTGCGGCGCGAAGCTGCGAGCGTGCCGCTCGCCAGGCGCCTTCTGATCGGCACGATGGAGACCGCGGGCGTCGATCCCGATATCTCCTACGACCTCTCCGTCGCCCTCAGCGAGGCCTGCGCGAACGCCGTGGAGCACGGCGGGGACACGGCACTCGGCGGCCCCGGTTCGGAGGCGTACCGGGTCACGGCGTACCTCGACGGCGAGAAGTGCCGGATCGAGGTCGCCGACGCGGGCCCGGGGTTCCCCGCGGGGTCCGCCGGCCGCTCCCGCCCGCCGATCCGGCCCGCGCACACCGACGCGGAGAACGGCAGAGGGCTGTGCCTCATCGAGCAGCTCGCCGACCATGTCCACATCGGCAACAAGCCGGGCCGGGGCGGTGCTGTGGTGAGCTTCGACAAGGTCCTCAAGTGGCGCGAGGACGCCGCGCCCTTGATGGCGGTCTGACCTCCGCCGACGCCCGGTCGGCTCGGAGACGGTGTTTCACGTGAAACGTCCGCCCCCCTGACCGCCCGTCCCCTGACCGTCCGCCCCCCTGCAGCGCACCCCAGTCCAGCTACAGCGCACCCCAGTCCAGCGTCGTACGCGCCAGCTCCGCCACCTGCGTGAGCAGCGTCAGCCGGGCCGCGCGGACCGCCGGATCCGGGTCCATCACCAGCACCTCGTCGAAGAAGGCGCTGATCGCTTCGACCAGCGGGGCGGAGACCTCGATCAGTGCACCGAGGTCGTCCTCACGGCCCTGCAGTGCCTCGCGTACGGCGTCGGCGCACTCGGCGAGGCGCAGCTCGGCTGGCGCCGTCAGCAGGGACGGATCCGCCGCCTCGACGCCGCTCTCGGGAAGGATGCGCACCACCCGCTGGAACGCGGCAGCGAGTGCCTCGAACTCCTCCGTGCCGATGTGCCGCTCCAGCGTGGCCAGGGTGCGGTCGCCGTGGGAGGGCCGGTCGGCCCACACCAGGACGGCCTGCACGAGCCGGTGCTCGTGCCCGGCGTCCGTGAGCTGCTGCTCGTAGCGCCGGGTGATCAGCTCGGCGGCCTCGGCGACCCGCTCGGCCGGCACCTCGACGCCCTGCGCGGCGTACCGTACGGCCGCCGCGCGCAGCCCTTCACTCACCCGCACCCCGGCCACGGCGGGACGACTCCGCAGCACGTTCAGCAGCCCGATCGCGGCCCGGCGCACCCCGTACGGGTCGGAGCTCCCGGTCGGCGCGGCCCCGATCACGAACATGCCGGTCACCAGGTCGAACCGGTCGGCGAGCGACAGCACGGCCCCCGCGTCCCCGGCCGGCAGGGCGCCACCGGCGGAGCGCGGCAGCTCCATCTCGGCCAGGGCCCGCGCGACCTCGGCGGACTCACCGGCGCGGCGCGCGTACTCCTCGGCCATCACCCCGGCCAGTCCCGAGAACTCGATCACCATCTGCGACGCCAGGTCGAACTTGGCCAGCGCACCGGCGCGCCGGACGACGTCCACCGCCTCCTGGGGAAGCCCGGCCCGCCCCGCCAGATCCACGGCGAGGGAGGCGAGCCGGTCGGCGCGGTCGGCGACCGTACCGAGCCGGTCCTCGAAGGTCAGCTTGTCCAGCCGGCGCCGGAACTCCGCCGGCGGCACCTTCAGATCCGCCCGCCAGAAGAACGCGGCGTCCTCGTAACGGGCCCGCAGCACCGCCTCGTTGCCCGCCCGCACCACGTCGTCGTCACACAGGGCGTTGGCGAAGGTGACGAAGTGCGGCATCAGCCGCTCGCCGTCCAGCACCGGCAGATAGCGCTGGTGCTTGCGCATCACGGTGGTCAGGACGCTCGCGGGCAGTTCCAGATAGCGCTCGTCGAACGACCCCCGCACGGCATACGGAAACTCCAGGATGTCGGTGATCTCGTCGATCAGATCGGCCTGCCCCTCCACGTCGATCCGCCCGCCCACCTCGGCCGCCGCCTCCAGGGCACCACGGACCACCGCACCGCGCCGGGCGTCCCGGTCCAGCAGGATGCCGTGCATGTGCAGGAAGTGCGGGTAGCCCTCGGCGGAGGTCACCCGGACCTCCGGATAGGGGGCCTGGCGCTGCACCCGCGTCGTGTCGCTCGAGGCGAGCGAGGAGACCACCACGGGCAGGGGAGTACGGCCCAGCAGGGCGAGCAGCCAGCGCACGGGCCGCGAGAACGACAGACCCGGGTCGCTCCACCGCATGTTGCGGCCGGCGCGCAGCCCCGACACGACCTCGGCCAGCAGATCGCTGAGCACCTCGACGGCCGGACGGCCCTCTTCGTGGCGGGTGACGGCCACGTACTCGACACCCTTGACGTTGACGATCCGCACGTCGGTCGGTTCGGCCCCCTGACTGCGGGCGAAGCCCAGCAGGGCAGGTGTGGGAGCGCCGTCCTTGAAGGCGGCGGCGACCTTGGGGCCGCGCACGGTCCGCATGGTGTCCCGTTCGCGCGGCTGAACACCCTCGACGGTGATCACGATCCGGCGCGGCGTGGCCATCACGGTGATCGCGCCGTGCCCCAGCCGGGTCGCGGCCAGCTTGGCGGTGACCGACTCGCGCACCGCCTCCGTGGTGGCGGGGACGTCGGCGTACGGCAGTTCCTCCACGCCGATCTCGAACAGCAGTGTCTCGGCGTCGGGCACCTTGGGCAGCGCGGCCCGCTGGGCCGGGGCCGGAGCGGCCGCCACCCCGAGCGGATGCTCCAGCGCCGCCCGCCGCCGCTCCCACAGCTTGGCCGACTCGTGCGTCAGGCCGCGCATCAGCGCGAACGCCTTGGCCCGCTCGGTGGTGCTGATCGCACCGCGCGCGTCGAGCACGTTGAACGTGTGGCTGCACTTGAGCACGTACGTGTACGCCGGGACCGGCAGCTCCAGGTCGAGCAGGCGCCGGGCCTCGGCCGCGTACGCCTCGAACAGCCGGTGGTTGGTGTCGAGGTCCGCGTCGTCGAGGTAGTAGCGGCTCATCTCGTACTCGTTCTGCCCGAACACCTCGCCGTATGTGATGCCCGGCGCGTAGACGATGTCCTTGAAGTGGTCCACGCCCTGGAGGTTCATCAGGATGCGTTCCAGGCCGTACGTGATCTCCACCGACACCGGGTCCAGGGCGACACCGCCGACCTGCTGGAAGTAGGTGAACTGGGTGATCTCCATGCCGTCCAGCCAGACCTCCCAGCCCAGCCCCCAGGCGCCGAGTGCGGGCGAGGCCCAGTTGTCCTCGACGAACCGCACGTCGTGCGCGCCCAGGTCGACACCGAGCGCCTTCAGGCTGCCCAGGTACAGCTCCTGGGGGTTGCCCGGGTCGGGCTTGAGGATGACCTGGAACTGGGTGTGGGTCTGGAGCCGGTTGGGGTTCTCGCCGTAGCGCGAGTCGTCCGGGCGCACGCTCGGCTCCACGTAGGCGACGCTCCAGGGCTCGGGACCGAGCACCCGCAGCGCCGTGGCCGGGTTGGCCGTACCGGCTCCGACCTCGGTGTTCAACGGCTGCGTGATCATGCAGCCGTTGTCGCTCCAGTACTTCTGCAGGGTGAGGATGGCGTCCTGCATGGTCAGCGCCGTCTGGACGTTCTTCATGATGATCGCGCCTGTTCCCCGAGTCGGACCGGCAAGGTCGGCCATGATCTCACACGCCAACTACCGTTGACCTGCGGTTTTCTGACCTCTGTCCGGATGCCGCCGGTCGATTCACAGCCGGCTCTCAGCCCGGCCTCACCCGCCTGACGGGTGCCGTCCCTAAGTTCCCCCTTCCATGACGGGAAACCACCGGAACACCTCCACCGCCCCAGGTACGGCGATGAACAGGCCCGAGGACGAGGCACTCGCACACGCCGCCGTCGACGCGCTGGTCGGTCAGCTGGCCCTGGCCCCCAAGCCGGGCCTGCCCGACCCGCGCGACCTGACGGCCCGGGCCACCCGCCGGGACCACCTTGCGCTGCGCTGGTCGGCCAGGACGCTGCTCCCCGGCCTCACGGCCATGGCCGCCGCGGCCCGCCGCACGGGCGAACCCAGTGCCCGTCTCCGTGCGGAACTGGGCGCGATCGGCCGCTCGACGGACCACACGGTCGGACTCGCGGGCGGCGGCCACCGGGGCGCTCTGTGGACGCTCGGCCTGCTGGTCGCGTCGGCGGCACTGCAACCGGGCGCCGACCCGGCCAAGTTGACGACCCTGGCCCAACACATCGCCGCCCACCCCGACCGCCGCGCCCCGCGCCGCCCGTCCCGCGGCTCCACGGTGTCGGCCCGCTACGGCGCGGCCGGCGCCCGGGGCGAGGCCAAGGCCGGCTTCCCCCACGTCCGCCGCGCCCTGAACACCCTCACCGCGGCCCGGGCCCAGGGTGCCGCAGAGCCCCAGGCCCGCCTGGACGCCCTGCTCACGGTGATGTCGACGCTCCAGGACACGGAACTGCTGTACACGGCGGGCCCGATGGGCCTGCGCGAAGTCCAGGCGAGGGCGCGCGGCGCCCTGGAGGCGGGCGGCACGGCGACGGAACAGGGTGCGTCGGCTCTGCGAGCCCTGGACACCTACCTCGTCAGCCGTGCCTGGAGCCCCCGGGGCAGTGCCCCCCTGCTTGCGGGGACGCTGTTCCTGGACGCCCTGGGGGCGCGGGGAACTGTGCGACCAGCCCCCACGCACCCGCACCCGGAACTCACCCCTTGACGGAGGCCATCCACGCCTCGACCTCGTCCGACCGGCGGGGCAACGCCGCACTCAGATTCCGATTGCCGTCCTCGGTCACGAGGATGTCGTCCTCGATCCGCACACCGATACCCCGGTACTCCTCCGGCACCGTCAGATCGTCGGCCTGGAAGTACAGCCCCGGCTCGACGGTCAGGCACATCCCCGGCTCCAGCACACCGTCGACGTACGTCTCGGTCCGCGCGGCAGCGCAGTCGTGCACGTCCATCCCGAGCATGTGCCCGGTCCCGTGCAGCGTCCACCGCCGCTGCAGCCCCAGCTCCAGGACCCGCTCCACCGGCCCCTCGACCAGCCCCCACTCGACCAGCTTCTCGGCCAGCACCCGCTGCGCGGCGTCGTGGAAGTCCCGGTACTTCGCCCCGGGCTGCACCGCGGCGATCCCGGCCTCCTGGGCCTCGTACACGGCGTCGTAGATCTTCCGCTGGATCTCGCTGAACCGGCCGTTGATAGGCAGTGTCCGCGTGACGTCGGCGGTGTAGTACGTGTGCGTCTCGACGCCCGCGTCGAGCAGCAGCAGGTCACCCGATCGCACGGGCCCGTCGTTGCGCACCCAGTGCAGCGTGCAGGCGTGCGGCCCGGCCGCGGCGATCGTGCCGTAGCCGACGTCGTTGCCCTCCACCCGCGCGCGGAGGAAGAACGTGCCCTCGATGTACCGCTCGGAGGTCGCCTCGGCCTTGTCGAGGACCTTCACCACGTCCTCGAAGCCGCGCACGGTCGAGTCGACGGCCTTCTGGAGCTCGCCGATCTCGAACTCGTCCTTGACCAGCCGCGCCTCGGAGAGGAAGACCCGCAGCTCCTCGTCGCGCTCGGCGGTGACCTTGTCGGTGAGCGCGGCCTCGATGCCGGCGTCGTACCCGCGCACGACCCGCACCGGGCCGGTGGCCTCGCGCAGCGCCCCGGCCAGCTCGCGCACGTCAGAGGCGGGGATGCCGTACAGCTGCTCCGCCTCGGTGAGGGAGTGCCGGCGGCCGACCCACAGCTCGCCCTGGCCGTCCAGCCAGAACTCGCCGTTCTCCCGGTTCGAACGCGGCAGCAGGTAGATCGTCGCTTCGTGGCCGTCGCCCTTGGGCTCCAGGACCAGGACGCCGTCCTCGGTCTGGTTGCCGGTGAGGTAGGCGTACTCGACGGAGGCGCGGAAGGCGTACTCGGTGTCGTTCGAGCGGGTCTTCAGGTTGCCCGCGGGGATCACCAGCCGCTCGCCCGGGAAGCGCGCGGACAGCGCGGCCCGGCGGGCGGCGGTCTCGGCGGCCTGGGGGATGGGCTGGAGGTCACGCAGCTCGGTGTCGGCCCAGCCGCTCTTCATGTTCTCGGCAAGCTCGTCGGACACGCCGGGGTACAGTCCGTTCTTCCGCTGCTTGATCGGCTCCTCTTCGGCAGTCTCCGGGGTGTCCGAAGGCTCTTCTGCCACGGCGGTCATCCTCCTCGATACGGCGCTGGACCGCCCTCCACTCTACGGCGGCGGGGAAGCGGTCTCAGGGCGATGACGAGGAGCGTTACTCGAACCGCACCGCCAGCAGGACGACGTCCTCCGCTCCGTCCGCCGCGTCGAGCCCGTCCGGCAGCACGTTCCGCAGGACATGGTCGGCGAGGGCGCCGGGGTCGCACCGCAGTGCCCGGGGCGCTCCGGCCGCCGCCGCGTGCAGCCGGGCGAAGGCGCGGTCGGTGGTCTCGCCGGTGCGGTGCAGCAGCCCGTCGGTGTACAGCAGAACCGTCTCTCCGGGCTCGGCGAGGATCTCCACGCTCGGGGCCTCCCAGCAGGCGAGCATGCCCAGCGGGGCGGAGACGGACGTCTCCACGAACTCGGTGCGGCGCTGCCCGATCAGCAGCGGCGGGCTGTGCCCGGCACCGGCCAGCGTGATCTTGCGGGCGGCCGGTTCGCAGTAGCCGAACAGGGCGGTGGCCGAGCGGGCCGGCTCGGTCAGCCGCAGCAGCAGCTCCAGGTCGGACAGGACGGCGACCGGGTCCTCCCCCTCCATTACGGCGTACGCGCGCAGGGACGCCCTCAGCCGGCCCATCGCGGCGACCGCGCTGGGCCCCGCTCCGGTGACGGACCCGACGGCGAGGCCGAGGGCGGCGTCGGGCAGCGGCAGCGCGTCGTACCAGTCGCCGCCGCCGCGCGGGCCGGTGCGGTGCCGGGCGGCGAGCTGGACACCGGCCACCCGCGGCAGCCGCGCGGGCAGCAGCTCGTCCGACATGGTCGCCATGGCCGCGCGCGTGCGTTCCAGCTCGAGCAGCCGGGCGAGGTGCTCGGCGGCGTACCGGACGTACAGGCCGACGAGGTGGCGCTGCCGTTCGATCGGTTCGGCGGGTTCGTCGTAGAGCCACACGACGGCGCCGAGGCGGTCGGTGGACTCGGTGGATTCGCCGGGATCGGGGGACGCGGCCGACTCGGGGATCAGGGGGAGGGCGTAGCTGGCGGCGTAGCCGAGGCGGGCCGCGACCTCGCGGTGGCGGGGGTCGAGCCCCTCCTGGGCGAACAGGTCGGGCTCGGCGATGCCGTCCTCACCACCGGCCAGTCCGTCGAGGATCCGGCCGTACGACAGGGCGCTGCGGGGCACCGTCTCGATGTGGCCGAGGTCGGCGCGGGCCAGGCCCAGGCCGATGGTGGTGTCCGGGCCGAGTCCGTCGCCCGGTTCCAGGACGACGAGGCCGCGGCGGGTGCCCACCAGGGCGGCGCCGGCCCGCAACAGTTCCTGGAGCGCCTGGTCGAGCGCGGACGTGCGGGTCAGACGCTCGGTCAGCTCGTGCAGGGTGGTGAGGTCGGAGACCCAGCCGGCGAGACGGTCCTGGAGCACCGCGCCCGGTGGGGCCGGAGGGTTTGGCGGGGCGGCCGGGGAGGAACCCGCCGCGACGGGCGCGACAGTGTGTGCGGGTGCCGGAACCGTTGAATCGATTCCAGCCACTTTCGGAGGGTGCGGGGCGTTCATGGCGTCCGGCTTTCCGACCAGCGCGTACTGCTCAAAAGCATCGCAAACCCCCATGTCATTCTGCGCCGCTAGCAGTGTCTCCACATGTACACGCACTCGTGAGGAGATGTCCAGCATTGTCCTGCTGGGATTCCTGGTGTCCATGAGGTCTGAGGGAAGAACTCTCCTTCCTCTTGCGTAATTGCAAAGTTGGCTTAAAACTGCCGCAAGGGACGGCTTATTGCGGTCGACTGGGCTTGCTCGACGGAGCGTCACAACGGTCGTGATGGGTACGTACTCGGTGAAGGCCAGGGGTGGTTGCGAACTACCCGGAACCTGGTGACGGACCCGGGCGTCCTATCCACCGACGACCGTGCCCCATCCTCCCGTGGCGGAGGCGGAGAGAAATACGCGCGACGGCAAACGCCATACTTCGCCACCCCTACGCCACGCCCGTGCTTTTGATGGACGCAGTATGGGCGGGACGGCCGCGGAGGCAGCCGAAGCTCGACCCATAGGGGTTCCCCTTGCCCACGGCAGGGTGTGATGCGCCAACAGGTACGCACAGTGAAGTGATCGACACATGATGTGATGTGGACCACGGTGTTGCCGGCGTGCAACGGAAAGGAACGAGCGCTCATGCGCGAGATCCTCGGAAGGCGACGCAGGCTCCTGTCCAAGCGCAGCGACGGGAGGCCTGAGCTGATCGGCGCGGCCCTGACCTACGCGACGGAATGGCAGTGGCCCGTACTCCCGGGCGTGGCGGCGGACCCCGAGGGGCGCAGCCGCTGCGGTTGCCCTGACCCCGAGTGCACGGTGCCCGGCGCGCACCCCTTCGACCCCGGCCTCCTCGCGGCCACCACCGACGGGCGCATGGTCCGCTGGTGGTGGAGCAACCGGCCGACGGCGCCGATCGTCCTGGCCACCGGCGGCAAGGCCCCCTGCGCGGTCTCCCTGCCGGCCCTGCCGGCGGCCCGCGCCCTCGAAGCGCTCGACCGCTCGGGGCTGCGGCTCGGCCCGGTCGTCGCCTCTCCCAGCCGGTGGGCGATCCTCGTCAAGCCGTACTCCATGGAGCAGCTCGGCGAACTGCTCTACGCCAAGGACTTCGTGCCCGGCTCCCTCCGCTTCCACGGCGAGGGCGGTTACCTGACGCTGCCCCCGTCCGAGACGGGCCAGGGCGAGATCCGCTGGGAGCGGGCGCCGCTGCCCGGCTCGGCCTCGCCGTGGGTGCCCGATGTGGAGGCCGTGGTGGACGCCGTGGTCGAGGCCCTCACTCGTACGGGTGTGAGCGCGCCCGAGTTCTAGGACTGTCGGGCGCGCCGAGCCCGCGTTCCGCCCCGGGGCGTTAAGTTCCGGGGCCATGCCGCGTCATTCCCGGGGCCGTCCCCGGGACCTCAGAAAGTTCCGGTTTCTCGCCCTCGCGGGTGTCGTGGCGGCGTGCGCGGTCGCACTGCCGTTGGCGGTGGCGTCCGCGGGCTCCCCCGGCTCCCCGGATGCCCCGGGCTCCCGCGGTTCAGGGGATACGACCCGCGCCGGGGACTCGGCGGACCACGCCGGCGAGCGTTCCTCCTCGTCGTCCACGGACGGCGAGGAGCCTTCCGCCGTGACCGGCCTGCCCGCCCTCGGCCCGGGCCTGTCGACCGCCGCGCGCTGCGGTCCCGAACTCTCCTCTCCCGAGGGCGTCGAGGCGCAGACCTGTGTCGTGACGCAGGCCGCGGACACCTGGGCGCGGACCTACTACCGCAACGCGACCGGCGAGGCGCTGGACGCCGTGCTGAGCCTGATGGGGCCCGGCGCCCGGACCGTGCGGATCACCTGCGCGGTGGGCGCCGAGGACGAGCCGGGGACCTGTGAGACGCCCCGTGAGCCCGCACGCGGGGATCTCCGGGCGTACACGGCGGTCGCGGAGTTCGCCCGGCGGGCCGGCCAGGGGCCGCTGCTGCTGCGCTCGGGGAGCAACCCGCCCACGGCAACGGGCAGTTGAGGAGCGGCTGCGTTCGGTGAACGGCCGCGCGCATGAAAAGACCCGGTTGCTGGCGACGGGGGATGCACCAGCAACCGGGCTACAGGAACGGTAACAAGAGATCGGCGGTTCGCAAATTCGATCTCGCCCTTTCCGGTCACCGATCGGCTTGTCCCGGCCGGGAGTTGTGAAGGGCGTCACCTGTCCGAGCGCGCGGGTCCGGCCGGCCGTCCGAACGGCCGGACCGGGCCCTGTGGCGAGCCGTCAGCTGAGCGTGACCTGCCGGTTGGTGAGACCGCCACGCGCGCGGCGCTCGTCCGGAGTCAGCGGCGCGTCCGCGGCCAGGGCGGCGGCGAGGCGCTCGGCGAACTCGGCCGCCGGCTTCTCCACGTCCTCGGCCGTGACCCCGCTCGGCAGGTCCCAGACCGGCACGGTGAGCCCGTGAGCGCGGAAGGAGCCCACCAGCCGCGTGCCCTCGCCCAGGCTCGACCGGCCCGCGGCGTGCAGCCGCGCGAGAGCGTCCAGAAGCTGCTCCTCGGGGTGGGGCATGACCCACCGCAAATGGTTCTTCTCGGGCGTCTCGCACCAGTACGCGGCGTCCACGCTCTGGAGCTTGACGGTCGGGATGGCCGCGGCGTTGGCCCGCTCCAGGGAGGCGGTCACCTCCGGAGTGGCGTTCTCCGGGTCCGGCACCCAGAACTCGAAGCCGCTGTGCACTTCTGGCTCGAAGGCGCCCTCCGGGTCGAGCAGATCCTGGAGCCGCGGTCCGTCGGCCGGGGCGCGGCGGCCCTGCACCGGGGTGCCGGGTTCGGCTTCCAGGGCGCGCTGGAGGATGTCGGCGAGGTCGCGGCTGAGGTCACCCGACGAGGTGTCGTTCTGGAGGCCGAGGAGGACCGAGCCGTCGTCGCGGCGCAGGGCGGGCCAGGCCATCGGCAGGACCGTGGCCAGCGTGACCGACGGGACGCCCTCGGGGAGGCCGTCCTTGAGCGTCAGTCCGGCCGTGGCCGCCGGGACCAGCTCGCGCAGGGCCACCCAGTCGCACTCGCCGGGCAGGCCCTCGAAGGGGCGGTGCACCAGCTCGGTCACGGCGTGGGCCGCGGCCCGGCCGTGACAGGCCTTGTAGCGGCGGCCGCTGCCGCAGGGGCAGGGCTCACGAGCGCCGACGACCGGGATCTCTCCGTCGGTGATCTGCGGGCGCTTGGCCTTCGTCTGGGGTCGCTTCTTGGCCATCGATGGGTCTCCCGGTTACGGCTCGTCTCGTACGGTCGCGAGCCTAGCCGTTCGTGCTCCGGGGGGCGGGGTCCTGTGGACAACGCGGGTCTGTGGACAACGGGGGCCCGCGGACAAGGCGCACCCTATGTCTGCGGACAAGGCGAACCCTATGGGTGACACGTCGGGCAGGGCCGGCGCCGGGTCAGTCCATGTCGTCGAAGGCGTCCGCGAAGTCCAGTCCGGGTATCTGGGACACCGCCGGCGCCGTCACGCGGGTCGCGAAGTCGTCGCGGCGGTGGCCGGCGTCCGGGTCGTACACGTCGGCATGGACGACGACCCACACGGTGACCTCGCCGCGGATGTCGTCCCGGACACCCCAGTCGTCGGCCAGCGCGGTGATGATGTTCAGCCCCCGGCCGCCGTGCGCCGTGACCGACGGGGTCGCGGGGGCGGGGCGGGTCGGGCCGCCGCCGTCCGTGACCTCGACGATGAGCCGACCGGACGGGTCCACGCGCCACGCGGCACGGACGTCACCGTCCCCGGAGAACGCGTCGCCCAGGGGCCTGCCGTGTTTGCACGCGTTGCTCAAAAGTTCGGAAAGGATCAGTACGGCGTCGTCGATGACCGATTCCGCTACGCCACCTCTGCGCAACTGTGCACGCATACGGTGTCTCGCTTCCCCCACGCCCGCAGGGCCATGGGGTACGGCCATGCTCGACGACGTGGGCACCTCCTGTGCCACCACCAACGCCACCCCCGAGACCTCCTTCGCCCCACGCCACGGTGTGGATGCCCCATTGGCCTGTACCGGAAACCGGCCAATCCACGTCCGGTGACGCATTCACCACGATCGAATACGGACCGAACGCGCCGGAGCACTCCCCGTAATCGCGTGGCTGGAATGCATCGGTATGGCCGAGACGCGAGGATCCCGTCCGGCAAGGGATGAGGTCAAGAGGTGTGCGTGGGTCTGGTGAGACCTGTGGGGTCGGCGGACCTCAGCGGCCGAGTTGGTCGAGCACCGCGCGCGGGCGGTTGGTGATGATGGCGTCGACGCCCAGGCCGACGCAGAGGTCCACGTCCTCGGGCTCGTTCACGGTCCACACGTGCACCTGGTGGCCGGCCTGTTTCAGCCGCTCCACATAAAGGGGGTGGTTGCGCACGATCCGGAGGGACGGACCCGCGATCGGCACACCGGGGGGCAGTCGTCCGTCACGCAGCCGGGGCGAGACGAACTGGGCCAGATACACCGTCGGCAGGGTCGGCGAGGCGGCACGCACGCGGTGCAGCGAGCGGGCCGAGAAGCTCATGACCCGCACCTGGGACTCCTCGGCGCTGGGCGGGGCGTCGAGGCCGAACCGCTTCAGCAGGACCAGCAGCCGTTCCTCGACCTGCCCCGCCCAGCGCGTGGGGTGTTTGGTCTCGATGGCCAGTTCCACCCGGCGTCCGGCGTCGGCGACGAGTTCGAGCAACCGCTCCAGCGTGAGGACGGACGTCGCCTCGCGGTCCTCCGGGCGGTGCTCCCAGTCGGGGTCCTCGTCGCGGCCCTTGTAGGCCTCGCCGCTCTTCCAGGAGCCGAAGTCCAGGGCGGCGAGGTCGGCGAGCTCCAGGGCGGAGACCGCGCCGCGGCCGTTGGACGTACGGTTGATCCGGCGGTCGTGTACGCACACCAGGTGGCCGTCGGCGGTGAGGCGCACATCGCATTCGAGGGCGTCCGCGCCGTCCTCGATCGCCTTGGTGTACGCGGCCAGGGTGTGTTCCGGGGCGTCCTCGGAGGCACCGCGGTGGGCCACGACTTGAATCACATGCTGTCGAGCGTGAGTCACCGCGTCATGGTGCCACCGCGCGCGGGTACGCGTCTGGTCGGACGGACCCGGCGGATTCACAGGTCCGGACGGAGGCACTGGAATTGCATCCTTTTCATCGGTAATGACCTATATAAAGAATGGCCCCGGACCCACAGCCACCGCTTATGGTGCTCTGACGGCCAGTGGGAAAAGCTGACGGCATACAAAGGGACAAGCACAGCTGTATCGCGCCGGACCGTCGCCAGCGTGAAAAAGCGTGACCGAGTGCGACCCAGGAAACAGCCGTGGATCGAGGAGAGAAGCTGTGAGCACCGAGAACGAGGGCACCGCGGTACCCCCCGCCCCGTCCGCACCCCCCGTGCCGGTGGACGCTCCCGCTGCTCCGGCGCCCGAGGGGCAGGCATCTCCGGGACCGGGACCGTACGGACAGGACTCCCAGGGCCGGCCCGCCCCCGGCCAGCCGGCCCCCGGCCGGGGCGCTCCCGGTGACGCCGCGCATCACGGTGTCTCCTCCTCCGCCCCCGACCCCTCCTGGCCCCCGCCCCCGCCGCCCACCTCCCCGTACGGCGACGGCGGTTCCGGTTCCGGTGGCGGCTGGGGTTCCTCGTACCAGCAGCCGGCGCCGAAGTCCGGCCGTGGCCGTGGCGGTCTGGTCGCCGCGCTCCTGGTGGCCGCGCTGGTCGCGGGCGGTCTGGGCGGCGGTCTCGGCTACACGCTGGCGAAGAACAACGATGACAGCAGCGGCTCGACGACGGTGTCCGCCTCCAGCAGCGGGGGCGACGTCAAGCGTGACCCGGGCACGGTCGCGGGCGTGGCCGCCAGGGCGCTGCCGAGCACGGTCACGATCGAGGCCGAGAGCAACAGCGGCGAGGGCGGCACGGGCACGGGCTTCGTCTTCGACAAGCAGGGCCACATCGTCACCAACAACCACGTGGTGGCCGGCGCGGTGGACGGCGGCAAGCTCACCGCGACGTTCCCGAGCGGCAAGAAGTACGACGCCCAGGTGGTCGGGCACGCGCAGGGCTACGACGTGGCGGTCATCAAGCTCAAGGACGCCCCGTCGGACCTGAAGCCGCTCACCCTCGGCGACTCGGACAAGGTGGCGGTCGGCGACGCGACCATCGCGATCGGCGCCCCCTTCGGCCTGTCCGACACGGTGACGACGGGCATCATCAGCGCCAAGAACCGCCCGGTCGCCTCCAGCGACGGCAGCGGCAGCCAGGCGTCGTACATGAGCGCCCTGCAGACCGACGCCTCGATCAACCCGGGCAACTCGGGCGGCCCGCTGCTGGACGCGCAGGGCAACGTCATCGGCATCAACTCCGCGATCCAGTCCACCGGCAACGGCGGCTTCGGCACCGGCCAGTCCGGCTCGATCGGCCTGGGCTTCGCCATCCCGATCAACCAGGCCGAGTACGTCGCCCAGGAACTGATCAAGACCGGCAAACCGGTGTACGCGAAGATCGGCGCGTCCGTCTCGCTGGAGGAATCCTCGGGCGGCGCGCAGATCTCCAAGGAGGGCGCGGGCGGCGCCGCCGCACCGGTCGAGCCCGGCGGCCCGGCCGCCAAGGCCGGCCTCAAGCCCGGCGATGTCATCACCAAGCTCGACGACCGGGTGATCGACTCCGGCCCCACCCTGATCGGTGAGATCTGGACCCACAAGCCCGGCGACAAGGTCACGATCACCTACGAGCGCGACGGCAAGCAGCACACGGTCGAGGTGACCCTGGGCTCGCGCGTCGGCGACAACTGACCGGCAGCCGCACGCAGCGACCCGTTACCCTTGTCCCGCGCCGCCGATCACGGCCGGCGCGGGGAGGCGTGCCCGAGCGGCCGAAGGGAACGGTCTTGAAAACCGTCGTGGCAGCGATGTCACCGTGGGTTCAAATCCCACCGCCTCCGCGCAGGTCATAGATGTTGCAGGTCAGAAGGGGTGTCCCTCGGTGAGGGGCGCCCCTTCCGTATGGGGGTGTGGGCGGAGTTCGCCCTGGATACCCGGGTGCAATGGCACGGACGCTGAAACGGCATGGGAGGCACGGCGGGCACAGCGCGACCGACCACAAGGCCGAGACCGCGCGGGCACCTGAGGCCGGGCCGGACGAGCAGGTGGAGCGGCAGGCGCCGGACACTCCGGCGGAACTGCCCAAGCGCTCCTGGGTGGTGGTGCTGAAAGGCACCCTGAAGGAGTTCAAGAAGGACGAACTGGCCGACCGGGCGGCGGCGCTGACCTACTACGGGATCCTGGCGCTGTTCCCGGCGCTGCTGGCGCTGATCTCGCTGCTCGGAGTCGTCGGGCAGTCGGCGTCGCGGCAGGTGCTGGACAACATCCAGAATCTGGCCCCGGGCGCGGCGCGGGATGTGCTGCGCAACGCGGTGGAGCAGATGCAGGGCAACGCCGGGATCGGTTCGGTCATGGCGATCGTGGGTCTGCTGCTGGCGGTGTGGTCGGCCTCCGGCTATGTCGCCGCGTTCATCAGGAGCGCCAACGCCGTCTACGACGTCCCGGAGGGCCGTCCGGTGTGGAAGGTGCTGCCGGTGCGCGTCGGTGTGACGGTGGTCCTGATGGTGATGGCCGTGGTCAGCGCGGTGATCGTCGTGTTCACCGGCGGCCTGGCACGGGAGATCGGCACTGCGCTGGGAGTGGGCGACACGGCCCTCACGGTGTGGTCGATCGCGAAGTGGCCGGTGCTGGTGGTCCTGGTGACGGTCATGATCGCGATCCTTTACTGGGCGACGCCGAACGCGAAGGTTCGCGGCTTCCGCTGGATCACGCCGGGCAGTTTCCTGGCGCTGGTGATCTGGATGATCGCCTCGGCAGGCTTCGCGCTCTACGTGGCGAACTTCGCTTCGTACAACAAGACCTACGGCACCTTCGCCGGCGTGATCATCTTCCTGGTGTGGCTGTGGATCACCAATCTGGCGATCCTGCTGGGCCTGGAGTTCGACTCGGAGATGGCCCGGCAACGCGCGGTGGCGGGCGGTCAGCCGGCCGGGGAAGAGCCGTACGTCGAGCCGCGCGACACCCGGAAGTGGGACGAGGAGGATCGACGCCGTCTTGGATCCTGAGGTCCGGCCGGGTGACCACACGCCCGGGCGGTGAGGCGACGCCGCGGGGGGTACCCGGACAGCCGACCGGATCAATGGGCGAGCCAGGCAGGCACATGCGAACGCTCTCCGGGCCCGCCCGGAACGCCGACGTAGGGCAGGTGAGCATCCATGACGGCGGACAGCCCCCACCGCACCGGTGCCGGAGCGCAGGAACCGGTGGGCGACCTGGTGCAGCGTGCCTCGCAGCAGCTCTCGCAGTTGGTGCGTGACGAGATGCGCCTGGCGCAGGCGGAGATGACCGAGAAGGGCAAGCGGTTCGGCAAGGGCGGCGGCCTGTTCGGCGGCGCCGGACTGGTGGGTGTGCTCACCCTTCAGGCGCTGGTGGTCACGGTGATCGCCGCGCTGTCGCTCACCATGGACGTGTGGCTGGCGGCTCTGATCGTCACCGGCGTCCTGGCCGCCGTCACAGCACTGATGGCGGCGCTCGGCAAGCAGCAGGTCGGCAAGGCATCGCCGCCGACGCCCGAGCGGACCATGGACAGCGTCAAGGCCGATGTGGCCGAGGTCAAGGAGAAGGCACAGCGATGATCCCGGACAAGTCACACTCGGGCGACGAGGCAGCAGCACCCTCCCCGGAGGAACTGCGCGAGCGTGTCGAGGCAACTCGTGAGGAACTCGGCGAGACCGTCGAGGCACTCGCGGCGAAGTCCGACGTCAAGGCCCGCACCCAGGAGAAGACAGCAGCCGTCAGGCAGCAGGTTGCCGAGAAGACCACACAGGTCAGGGCCCAGTTGAAGGACAAGGCGACGCACGCCGCTCACGCCGTCCAGGACAGGACCCCGGAGCCGGTGCGTGCCAAGACCGCTGCGGCCACTGAGCAGGTCCGCGACAAGGCCGTGCACGTCGCAGAGCTGGCCCGGGAGAAGGCCCCGCAACCGGTCCGTGAGAAGGCCGGCCACGGCCTGGAGGCGGCGCGGGCCAAGCGGACCACGCTGCTCGCCGCCGCCGGCGCGTTCGTCGCACTGCTGCTCATCCGCCGTTCTCGGAGGCACCGATGAAAGCCTCGAAGATCGCTTACAAGCCGGTCGGCCTGGCCATGGGTGCCCTCAGCGGTGTCCTGGCCGGGGCGGTGTTCAAGGAGGTCTGGAAACGGCTCGGGCACGATGAGGACGCCCCTGACGCCACCGACGAGCACCGCACGTGGCGGGAGGTGCTGCCGGCAGCCGTCCTGCAAGGTGCGGTCTTCGCCGGTGTCAAAGCCGCCGTCGACCGCGGTGGCGCCACGGCCACCCGCCGCCTGACAGGCACCTGGCCCGGCTGACCGCTCCCGTTCACTCGTCGGCGGCTCTGCCCACCTCGTAGATGGTCGGCCGGCCCTCCGGGGCAGAGGTGGGCATCGTGTCGCCACGGTGTGGTGGCAGGCGCAGATGGGCGGTGATCTGCTTCCCCACGGTGCGGAATCCGACGACGACCGTGTCGCTGACCTTGTGCACCAGGTGGAGTCCGTGGCCGCCGACGCGGTGCCGGTCGCCCTTCCGCACCACCGGTTCGTCGGGAGAGGTGTCCCACACGGTGATCGCCAGTGCACCGGCTGTCAGTTGCAGGACCAAGCCGCACGGGCCGGGAGCATGCCGGATGGCGTTCGTGGCGAGTTCGCTGACGATCAGCTCGGCGTCCATGGCCGGCAAGGCGGGCACGGGCGGGCGGCCGGTCAGCGGGGCGCGGGCGAGGAAGGCGCGGAGAACGCGGCGCGCTTCAGCGGCGCTGGCAGCACCGCTGTCCCACGCCACGTCGGAGCGGAGCGTGGCGTGCTCACCCATGCCCTGCTCATCTGCCGCCTGCTTCATAAGCGGGATGACCATGTGGGGCTCTTTCGTTGTGCTCACCACTCTGGAGCGGCTTTCCGTGCTGCGCCTACCCGGGCGCCGACCGCGCACACCGGGGCGGGCTCCCGGCGCCCGCGGTGCCGAACGGCCCACCAGGCCACATCGGTAGGCTGTCAGCGCTCCTCCCCAGGTGGGGCAGGGCGGTCGGGGGCGGATCCAGTGGCCGGAGGGAGCGGTGTGAAGACCGTCGTGGCAGCGCGAGTTCCGGCGTGAGCGGGCGCATCGTCGTCGTCACCGCTGTGCACGGCCCATCGGCCCGGTTCCTGCCGGAGGCCCACAAGTCCCTGTGCGAGCAGTGGCTGCCGGAGGGCTGGGCGTGGCACTGGGTGATCCAGGAGGACGGGGAGAGCGCGGACGTACGGCCGTACGTGCCCGACGACGAGCGGGTGACGTTCCGGCAGGGCAGGGCCGGAGGGCCCGGGGTCGCCCGGACCATGGCGCTGGCGCATGCCGAGGGTGCGTACGTGAAGGTCCTGGACGCCGACGACCAGCTGACGCCGGGCACGCTCGCGCGGGACCTGGCGGCGCTGGAGGCCGACCGCGGCCTCGGGTGGGCGACGTCGCGGGTGCTGGACCTCATGCCCGACGGGTCGACGGCCGGTTTCCCGGGCGACCCCGACCCCGGGCCGATCGAGCGCGGGGCCGTGTTCGCGCACTGGAGGGCCAACGGCTTCCTCGCCCCGGTCCATCCGGCCTCGCTGTTCGTACGACGGGAGTTGCTGCTCGCCCTCGGCGGCTGGATGGCGCTGCCCGCGTCGGAGGACACGGGGCTGCTGCTCGCACTGAACGCGGTGAGCCGTGGGTGGTTCTCGGGCGAGGTGGGCCTGTTGTACCGGAAGTGGGAGGGCCAGGTGACCGGCCAGACCGCCCATGTGGACCGGGCCGAGCGAGCTGCCCGGATGGCGGTCGTGGAGGCCAGGGCCCGGGCATTGGGCGGCTTCCGGTGGCCTTTTCCGGCCGGGCACTGACGTGAGCTGATCAATACACCTAGGGCTTGAGCTCGGTCTCCTCCGGCACCTTCGGGGGCAGGTCGTGGCGGATGTACCACTCCGTACCGAGCAGCCGCTCCCGCTCGGGCCCCGGCAGCGCGGCGATCAGGCCCGGGGCTGCTCCCCGTTCCACCTCCGTGCGGTGCGCCAGCACGGCGGCGACTTTCCGCTCCAGCCAGCCGGTGACGTCGACGGTCGCCGTGACCCGGTCGTCCGGGACCGTACGCATCGTCTTGCCGGCGGGGGCCAGGTGGCCGCCCCACGCCCGGACGGCGGAGTGCGGGTGCGTGGACAGGTACAGCGCGCTCGGCTGCCAGGGCTCACCGGCGTCCGGGTAGAGGCGTTCGAATCCGGCGGCGTGGACCGCCGACAGGGTCACGCGGTGGGTGTGCACATGGTCCTCGTGGCCGGTCAGGCCGCCGTAGGCGTCGTGGGTGACGACGATGTCGGGGCGGAAGTCCCGGATCTGGGCGACCAGGGCGCCCACCGCCTCGTCGAGCGGGGCGTCGCACAGGCGCGGGCTGCCCGGGGCCGACCACGGGACGCGGGAGTCGGCGTAACCCAGCATGCGTGGCCGGCCGGCGCCGAGGATGTGGAGCGCATCGGCCAATTCCGCGGCGCGCGGGGTGTCCCTCGCCCAGGTGGCCGTGACGACGGCCGTGCGGGCGCCCGCCGCCGCGTGCCGGGCGAGGGTGCCGCCCGCCACCAGGGACTCGTCGTCGGGGTGGGCGAAGGCCGCGAGCAGGCTCGGTACCGGCACCGGGCCTCGCTACGGGCGGTCCGGTGACGAAGGCGCGTCGGTGGCGGTGGCGGTGGCGGTGGTGGTGACGGTGATGCGGATGGCCTGGCTGGGGCACTTCTCCGCCGCCTCCAGGGTCTCCGAGGCGTCGCCCGCCTCCTCGCGGCCCGGGCGGACGGCACCGAATCCGTCGGCGAACTCGAAGACCGCCGGGGCCCTGTGGACGCACTCGGCGGAGCCGTAGCAGAGGTCGCGGTCGACAAAGACCTTGTGCGCCTTCATTCCCTTCATCCCCCTCGTCCCCCACCGGCCGATACCGGAAGCCGGTGGACCCGAGGTGTTGACTGCCCAGCGCGAGGCCGGCTGAACCGGCCCGCCCTACCGCGCGCCGGCGGCCGCCAGCCAGTGGGCGACCCGGCGGACGGCGGCCTCGTCGAGTCGTTCGGCGAGGGCCTGAACGGTCGCGTCGTCCTCGGGGGAGAGGTCGTAGAGGCCCGCCTTGCTCAGCCCGGACAGGAGGACCTGGTGGCGGCGGCCGGTCATGCGTTCCGTCAGTCCGGTGGGTTGGGGGGCAGAGGTGCCGGACTTCGGGGGTGTGTCGGATGTCCGGGGTGTGTCGGATGTCCGGGGTGTGTCGGATGTCCGGGGTGTGTCGGACGTCAGGCGTGTGTCGAAGCGGTGCCAGTCGCCGTCCTTCGGGCCCCACAGGGCGAAGGTCACCTCGTCCCCCCGTGCGCGCAGGGTCTGTGTCATCTCGCCCAGGGCGTGCAGTACGGGCGAGCGGTGGGGCGACTCCGCGGCTGTCCGCCAGGTCTGCTCGGCCGGCCGGCAGTACATCGCCACCCAGCGCGGGGCGCCCTGCGGGCGCGGGCTCTCGGGACGTGGCTCCACTGTGCTCACCCCTGTACGTCGCGTGCGGCGGCAGGGCGACCATAGCTGACGGGTCGTCAGTTATCCAGGGTTGGAGAGCGCGGGCCGCTGGGGAGGATCACCACGTCGTCCGGTACCGGTCCCTCCCCTCGTGGGGACCGGTACCGAACGGTGGGGGTCAACTCGTCCGGCTCCGCTGGTAGCCGACCGGATTCAGTGCGCTACTGCGTCCGGATCCTGCCAGTTCCGGCCACCGACGAGGAGTCTCCGGTTCCGGGTAGGCGGTATTACCGCAGGTCAGGCATATAGAGTGAGTTTTCCGGTCCGGACGTCCAGGCGCGGAGAGTGAAGGAGTGGAGACCTTGGGTTCCGACTCCGGGGCACGTACCGCCTTCGCGGAGCGCCTCGCACTGCTGTACAAGGAAGCCGGGAACCCTCCACTCAAGCGGGTGTCGGAAGCGGTCGTCCGGCTCCAGCGGGTCGACGAACGCGGGCGTCCCGTCCGGGTCTCCGCGCAGCGCATCAGCGACTGGCGCCGGGCCCGTAACGTACCCGCTCAGTTCACCGCCCTCGCGGCGGTGCTGCACGTGCTGATCCCCGAGGCGCGGCGCGCGCGGCCCACGCCGGTGTCCCCGGGCCTGTACGACCTCGGTCAGTGGCAGCGGCTCTGGGAAGCGGCGGTGGCCGGCCCGGTCGGCGAGCGCGGCTCGGAATCGGCGGAGCAGGAGCGGCCGGAGGCCGAGGCCCCGCCCGTGCCGCCCGGCGGGGTGTGCCCGTACCGGGGGCTGGCCTCGTACCGCAGGGAGGACGCCCGGTGGTTCTTCGGCCGGCAGCGGAGCACGGACGCGCTCGTCGACCAGCTCCGGGCCGTGGCGGGGACGGGCGGCCTGGTCATGCTCGTGGGCGCGTCGGGGGCGGGGAAGTCCTCGCTGCTGAACGCAGGGCTGGTGCCTGCGCTGCGGGACGGGGCGCTGGGCGATGGTGGCGAGCGCGGTGATGGCGGGGACCGGGGCGACCGCAGCCCCGGTGGCGGCGGTTTCGGCAGTGGCATCGGTGACCCCAATGACCCCAGCGGTGCAGATGGTGTCGGCGAGGCCCGTGACGCCACGGAAGTCGTGCAGCTCGTCCCCGGCAGTCATCCTCTGGCAGAGCTGACCCGCTGCATCCCCGAGCTGGCACCCGTCGTCTCGGCCGTGATCGCGGCCGACGCGCCCGATGCCCCCGGCGCGGAGGGCCCCGTCGTCCCCACCACCGTGGGCCCCCGCGTCCCGAGGGCCCCCGACCTCCGCGCCGCCGTCGCCGCCTGGGCGCGGCGCGGTGCGCCGTCCGGTGCGCCGTCCCGTGCACGGCCGGTCGTCATCGTGGACCAGTTCGAGGAGACGTTCACCCTCTGCCCCGACGAGGCGGAGCGCCGTGCGTTCATCGAGGTCCTGCATGCCGCCTGTTCGCCGGCCGGCGACGGCGACCCGGCCCCGGCGGTCGTGGTGCTGGGCATACGTGCCGACTTCTACGAGCAGTGCCTCCGGTATCCCCAACTGGCCGACGCGCTCCAGCACCGGCACATGGTGCTCGGCCCCCTGACCACCGCGGAGCTGCGCGAGGCGGTGACGGGCCCGGCCAAGGCCGTCGGTCTGGAACTGGAACCGGGCCTGGCGGAGCTGATCGTCCGGGAGGTGAGCGCCGACGGCCCGCGCGGGGCGCACGACGCGGGCGTGCTGCCGCTCCTCTCGCACGCCCTGCTCGCCACCTGGCAGCGCAGGAAGGCGGGCCGGCTCACGCTCGCCGGGTACCGTGCGGCCGGCGGCATCCAGGGAGCGGTCGCGGCGACCGCCGAGCGGGCCTGGTCCGGTCTCGACCCGGCGGCGCGCACGGCGGCCCGGCTGCTCCTGCTCCGGCTGGTCCGGCTGGGCGAGGACACCCAGGCCACGCGCAGGCGGGGCACCCGCCGCCAGTTGGCGGAGGAGTCGACCGACCCCGGCAAGACCGAGGAGTCCCTGGAGGCCCTGGTCCGCGCCCGGCTGGTGACGCTCGACGCGGAGACCGTGGAGATCACCCACGAGGCGCTGCTGCACGCCTGGCCGCGGCTGCGCGACTGGATCGACGACGACCGGCAGGGCAATCTGCTGCGCCAGCGCCTGGAGGAGGACGGCCGGGCCTGGGAGGAGTCGGACCGCGACACCTCGCTCCTCTACCGGGGCTCCCGACTGGAACAGGCCCACGGGTGGGCGAAATCCGCCGGGGACACGTTCCTGACCCGGAGCGCGGTGGAGTTCCTGGCCGCCTCGGTCCGGCTGCGCCGGCGCATCATCTGGATCAGCCGGGGCGCGGTGGCGACCCTGGTCGTGCTGGCGGTGCTGGCCGTCGGGGCGGCCGTCGTCGCCTGGCAGCAGCGGGACGAAGCCGTGTTCGAACAGGTGCTCGCCCAGGCCGATCGCGTCCAGTACACCGATCCCTCGCTGTCCGCCCAGCTGGACCTGGTGGCACACCGGCTGCGTCCGGACGACAAGGGCGCGAACAGCCGTCTGATCTCCATCGTGAACGCCCCGCTGTCCACGCCGCTGGTCGGCCACAGCGGCGCGGTCTACCTCACCACGTTCAGCCCGGACGGCCGTACCCTCGCCACCGCCAGCTACGACCGGACCGTACGGCTGTGGAACACGACCGATCCCAAGCGTCCGAAGCCCCTGGGCGAGCCGCTCACCGGTCACACCAGCTGGGTGAGCAGCGCGGTCTTCAGCCCGGACGGCCATACCCTCGCCAGTGCCTCCGACGACGGCACGATCCGGCTGTGGGACGTGACCGACCCCGGCCACCCGAAGCGGCTCGGCAAGCCCATGACCGGCCACGATGGCACGATCTACCTGGTCGCCTTCAGCCCGGACGGACGCACGCTGGCCTCCGTCGGCGACGATCACACCGTACGGCTGTGGGACGTGGCCGATCCACGCCGGCCGCGGGCGCTCGGCAAGCCCCTGACGGGGCACGAGGCCGCCGTGCGGTCGGTGGCGTTCAGCCCGGACGGCCGGACGCTGGCGGCCGGCGGCGACGACGGCACGATCCGGCTGTGGGACGTGGCGGACCCCCGGCGCCCGGAGCCGGTCGGGGAGCCGCTGACCGGCCACACCGCCACGGTGCACTCCGTGGCCTTCAGCCCGGACGGCCGTACGCTCGCCAGCGGCAGCTCGGACAACACCATCCGCCTCTGGGACATGGCCGACCGGCGTCGTCCGGCAGCGATCGGAGCTCCGCTCACCGGCCACACGGGCCCGGTGTGGTCCGTGGCCTTCAGCCCCGACGGCAGCATGCTCGCCGCCGCCAGCGCGGACAGCACGGCGAGTCTGTGGAAGGTCGACGATCCGGCGTACCCGTCGCAGGTCGGCGCGCCCCTGGCGGGCAGCAGCGGCGAGATGTACGCGCTCGGCTTCAGTCCCGACGGGCGCACCCTGGCCACCGGGTCGGGCGACAACAAGGTGCGTCTGTGGGCGCTGCCGACGGCGGACATGATCGGCCGGACCGGAGTGTTCCGGCCGGACGGGCGGGTGCTCGCGACGGCGGCGCTCGACGGGCGGGTCCGGCTGTGGGACGTGCGCAAGCCCGGCAGGCCCGTGCCGATGGGCGAGCCCTTCCGGCCGAAGGGCGGCGTGCGCTCCCTGGAGTTCTCCGCGGACGGCCGCACCCTCGCGCTGGTGACGGGGAACCGGGCCCTGCAGCTGTGGAACGTCGGCGACCCGGACCGTCCCGTCCCCCACGGGCCGCCCGTCCCGCTGCGCATCCGGTTCGCCGACCCGCTGGCCTTCAGCCCGGACGGGCGCCTGCTGGCGACCGCCGACGACGACCGCACCGTCCAGCTGTGGGACATCGGCGACCCGTCCCGACCGCGTCCGCTCGGCGCGCCCCTCACCGGGCACAAGGGGTACGTCAACTCCCTCGTCTTCAGCCCGGACGGCCATACGCTCGCCAGCGGCAGCGCCGACGGCACGATCCGGCTGTGGAACGTGACGGTCCCCGGGCGTGCCGTCCTGCGCGGCGCACCCCTCACGGGGCATCTCGGAGCCGTCAACGTCCTCGCCTACAGCCCCGACGGGCGGACGCTGGCCAGCGGCGGCGACGACAACTCGGTCCGGCTCTGGGACCTGGAGAACCCTGCCAGGGCCTCGCAGCGAAAGAGCCTCACGGGCCACACGGAGGCGGTCGTGTCCCTGACGTTCAGCCGGAGCGGCCACACTCTGGCCAGCGGCGGCAACGACAGCACCGTGCGGCTCTGGAACCTCTCCGACCCCGCCAGGGCCACCGCGATCGGCCAGTCGATGAGCCCCAATGGCAGGAACGGCGGCACCTTCCTGTCGTTCAGCCCGAACAGCCACATGATCGGAGTGTCGAGCGGCACCGACACCATCCGGCTGTGGGACCTGGACGTCGAGGCGGCCGCACGCCGCGTCTGCACGATGACCCGGGGTGTTCTGACACCGGAGACCTGGAGCGAGTACCTGCCCCGGCTGTCCTACGACCCGCCGTGCGAGCCCTGACGGGGCCGGTCGCCCAACAGGCCGTCCCCGCCCGGTAGTTGAGTGATACGAGTCACAACCTTGGCTTTGCTGACGAACAGTCGGTTCCGATGGGCAAGCGCTTGTTACCCTTGGCCATAGCCCGACCGCTGGTGCATCCCCCGTCGCCAGCGGTCGGGCCTTTCCGTGGGTGCGTCGGGCTTATGCGGGCGTGTGAGCCCGTAGGTCGAGCCGCATCAGGACCCGGGGGTGGCCGGCCAGTACCGAGGTGGTGGCGGCCGCGTAGGTGAAGCCGGCGCGCTCGAAGTTCTTGCGGAGGCCGGGGTACGCCATCGTCAGGTCGACCTTGGCGTCGCCGTTGTCCAGGGGGTACGCCTCGATCGCCGGTGCGCCGTGGGCGCGGGCGAACTCGACGGCGCCGGCGATGAGGGCGTGCGAGATGCCCTGCTTGCGGTGACCGGGGCGGACCCGGACGCACCACAGCGACCAGACGGGCAGGTCGTCGACGTGCGGGATCTTGCGGTTGCGGGCGAAGGAGGTGTCCGCGCGCGGGGCGACGGCGGCCCAGCCGACCGGTTCACCGCCGTCGTAGGCGAGCACGCCGGGCGGGGGGTCCTGGTGACACAGCTCGGCGACGTACTCGCCGCGGGCCGGGCCGCGCAACTCGTTGTTGAGCTTGGAGGGGATCCGGTAGCTCAGACACCAGCAGACGTTCGCCCCGGGCGACTTGGGTCCCAGCACGGCACGGACGTCCTCGAAGACCGTGGCCGGCCGAACGTCGATGCTCATGCCTCCACAATGTCACGAACAGCCCGGCTAGGCCCTCGGAGCCGGTGACACTGCCTGGTTGAACGCGTCGTAGAACGGCTGCGCCATCCCGCGATCGCCGAGGCGCCCTGCGCGAACGGCGTGATCGGATCGATCGCCCCCGACCGCCCGCCACCGCCATCGCCACCGGGTTCGGCGGCCAGGGCGGATGAACCACCCTGGAGAACGACGAGCGCGACGAGCAGCACAGCGGCACGAGACAGCAGACGCGATCGCCTGCCCGCTTCAACGAACTGCTTCGCCGCTGATCACAGGGCTGCCGTTAGTGATTCAGGAGTACGGATACGCTTCCGTCATGGACCTGCGTGCCGAGATCATCCGGGAGCCGAGCGAGGAACTCGTCGACGCCTTCGGCCGATTGCTTCCGCAGCTGTCCACGACGGCCCGGGCCCTGGACCGGGCGGCGGTCGACCGGATGGTCCGCTGCGACGCCGTCACCGTGCTCGTGGCCCGGGCCGGTGGCGTGATCGTCGGCACTCTGACGCTGGTGCTGCTGCCCCTGCCGTCCGGGCTGAGGGGCCGCGTCGAGGACGTGGTCGTCGACGACGCGGCGCGCGGGCAGGGCATCGCGGGCCTGCTCATCGAGGAGGCCGTGCGGATCGCCCGCGAGGCCGGGGCCCGTACGGTCGACCTCACCTCCCGGCCGGACCGTGCCGCCGCGAACCGCCTCTACGAGCGGCTCGGGTTCCGGGCCCGCGAGTCCACGGTCTACCGCATCGCGCCTTAGGCGGAAGCCGCCCGCAGCATCCGCAGCTGGCCGATCTCCGTCGCGTTCTTCATCAGTTCCGCGTTCAGCCAGGCCGCCATGTGCGCGACCGTGTACTGGGGGTCGTTCGGCCAGGGGAACGGGGCCGTGGTGTCCAGGTCGGGGTCGGTGAGGGCGTCCAGGACGGTCAGCCATTGCGTGTGCAGTCCGCGCAGCCAGTCGACGGTCGGGGCGCCCTCGCCGGGCCAGGCGATGTCCGTGCGGTCGCGGGGCGGGCGGCCCTGGGTGTGGTCGAGGGCCACGCTCCACCACCAGCCGATGTGCCAGCTCACCCAGGCGACGGTGGGGACGGGCACGGGGTCGGGTTCGGTCTCCGCCCAGTCCGGTACCCAGGTGCCGTCGGCGCCCTTGCGCAGCGTCCAGCAGTGCGGCGCGGGCTCCCAGAGGAAGTCCTCCGGCTCCAGCCGCTCCAGGTGGTACTCGAACAACGACCAGGTCAACTCGTGCTGCCAGCGCAGCAGTTCCGTGCGGGAAACGCTCATCGGAGGAGCCTACGCAAGCGCCCGGGCGTCGCGGGCCAGCCCCGCCCAGTCGAGGTCGCGCAGCCCGGGCTCCGCGTCGCAGCCCGAGGGCAGGCGGGGTGTGGCCTGGAACCAGACGACGGTGAGCCGTGAGCGGTAGGAGACCGGGTCGTGGGCCGGATCGAGAGCCGTGGAGTGGAACGTGCCGACGCAGGCCACGGCGGGCAGGACCTCGACGGGCCCGAGGCCGCCCGCGTACTGGTCGGGGTAGGCGCGCCGCGGCGGGAGCAGGTGGACCGGTGTGCCGGGGCGGGCCCGCTCGGCGGCGCGCAGCAGGCCGCGGATCCGCCGGTCGTTCACCGGCTTGCAGGGATAGCCCTCCAGCAGGTCGCCGTACGTCGATGTGAACCGCAGCTCGGCGAGATCCACCGGGCGGCCGGAGGCCAGGACGAGGCGGGCGAGCGCCAGGGCCGGCGTTTTGACGTGCTGTCGCATGGAGGTCTTTCGGTGCTCATGGGCAGGCCCTGGCTCAGGGCCGGTGCCCCGTCAGCCGCGCTGCCGACGCGATCGTCGCCCGGGCCTCGCGTTCGGTGAGGCCGGTGCCCCGGGCGGCGTCGACCAGGGCGTCCACGAGCGCGGGGCCGATGCCGTCCTCGTAGGCCCGGCAGGCCGCCCAGAACAGCCGGGTGTTGCGCTGGCCCTCGTGCGCGGCGAGGACGAACTGCACCAGGCCCTGGCCGTGTGCGCCGGTCGCCGGGGGTGTGGGGTGGTGGGCGCGGGGCGGCGGGAGGAGCAGGCGCAGGAGGGATCGTGGGCAGGGGGCGGGGGCCAGGTGCGCGGTCCCCGGGGCCGCGGCGTACACGCCCTGGCCGGTGCGGGAGCCGGGGCCGACGAGGTAGCCGCCGGCGCCCCGGATGTCGATGCCGGGGGCGAGGCGGCCCGCCGAGTTGGGGACGACCACGTCGGGCGGGCCGCTCAGCCAGAGGTGACGGCCGCCGGACGGGGTCACGACGACCACGGTCGGCGGGATGGTGAACAGGTGCCGCAGCGCCAGCTCGCGCAGGGCGGCCGAGGCGTCCGTGCCGGTCTTCACGTCCAGGTCGATGCCGATCAGATGGTGCGGGGGCAGGCCGCAGGCGATGCCGTACCCGGTCGCCCAGGGCGCCGCGGCGAACAGTTCGCGGATGCGGGCAGGGTCGCTGGAGGCGTCGTAGACCCCGTGGCCGAGCCGGCCGCACTCGCCGTGGCAGGGGGAGGGGGTGGGGTCGTCGTGGTGCGGGGAGCGCAGGGCCGGGAGCTTGGTGCGGGACAGGGGGATGACGGCCAGTCCGCGTTCGGCGGCTGACAGGGCATGTGCGAGGGCCAGCGTCGTGGCCTGCCGGTCGGTGGTGGCCATGCCCCTAGTTTCGTACGTACGTTCGAAAAAAGAAAGAGGGAACGGGTGTGACGCGCCGGGGTGGAGAGGCGGACGGAAAACACGGGAACGCTTCGGCCCTTGCGGCACCTGGGTTCGATCGCCCCCTTCTGCCCCGTCCGGGACGGAAGTGACGCAAAGGGGTTTATCGACTTGTCCTCACGCTTGCGTGCGAATGGCGGCTTCCGGTGTGGTTCGCCGGGGATTCGGTGGGCAACTCTGGACTCCCGACGTCGCGTACCGCACCGGGGTTGGTCGGCCGGCTCCCCTGGTGGCAGCAGTACTTCTGAAGTCCTGCAGGACAACAACATGGCAGGTATCCGTACCGGCCGCGTCATCGCCGCCGTCTCCGCCCTCCCGCTCGCGGCCGCCCTCTTCGCCGGTGTCGCGACGGCGGACAACGGCGCCTTCGCGGACAACGGATCGATCGCGTCCGCCACGGAGGCCGAGCAGGGCCTCCTCGGCAGCGGCGCCGGCGGCGACAACTTCGGCAACGCGGCCACCACCCAGCAGCAGGCCGTCGGTGAGGGGGCCTCCAACCAGAGCAACACCGGCCAGGTCAACGGCACGGAGCCCGTGATCGTCAACCAGGGCAACGCCAACACCGCCATCAGCTTGTCCCCGCTGTGGTGGTGAGCTGAGCGGGCGGGTGCGCCGGCATCGGCCCGCGTCCTGTGTGGGTGTGCTTCGTGGGGTGACAAGCGCCTGGGCGGCGGTACTTCGGTACCGCCGCCCAGGCGCTTTCGGCGACTGCGGGGCCTTGACGGAACCACTTATCTGACGGACAGTCAGAAACCGTGAACGGTGAGCCGGAGGTCCACGAGGAGTTCGAGGCGCGCCTGAAGGCCTTCGAGGGCCGCCCGGCCGCCGCCACCGGGGTCGGCCGGGACCCCGTCAACGCCCCGATGATCAGGCACTGGTGCGAGGCCATGGGCGACACCAACCCGGCGTACACGGGCCCGGACGCCATCGCACCCCCCACCATGCTCCAGGCGTGGACCATGGCCGGCCTCTCCCGCCGCCCCGAGCGCACGGCGGCCTACGACGAACTCCTGGGCCTGCTCGACGAGTCGGGCCACCACGCGGTCGTCGCCACCGACTGCGAGCAGGAGTACCTCCGCCCCCTGCGCCCCGGGGACGAGATCACCTTCGACTCGGTGATCGAGTCGGTGTCGCAGCGCAAGAGCACGAAACTGGGACCGGGCTACTTCGTCACGACCCGCACGGACGTCAGGGCGGGCGGCGAACTCGCCGGCACCCACCGCTTCCGCATCCTCAAATACGCCCCCGCACGCCGGCCGAAAGCCTCGAACGCCCCGGAGGAACGCCGCCCCCGCCCGGTCGTCAACCGCGACAACGCCGGCTTCTGGGAGGGCGTGGCGCGCCACGAGCTGCTGATCCAGCGCTGCACCGGCTGCGGCACCCTGCGTTTCCCCTGGCTGCCGGGCTGCAACAGCTGCGGCTGCCCGGACTGGGACACCGTCGAGGCGAGTGGCGAGGGCACGGTCTATTCGTACGTCGTCATGCACCACCCGCCCTTCCCGGCCTTCGAGCCTCCCTACGCGGTCGGGCTGATCGAGCTCGCGGAGGGCGTGCGGATCATCAGCAACGTGGTGGGGGTGCCGTACGACGAGGTGCGCGTCGGGATGCCCGTACGGCTCTGCTTCCGGCGGTACGACGACGAGCTGGTGCTGCCCGTCTTCCAGGGGGTGACGCGGTGAACACCGGCGACCGCCTCCCGCCGCTGGAGATCCCGATCACCCGCACCCTGATCGTCGCCGGGGCGATCGCCTCCCGGGACTACCAGGACGTGCACCACGACCCGGAGCTCGCCCGGCAGAAGGGCTCCCCCGACATCTTCATGAACATCCTGACGACCAACGGCCTGGTCGGGCGCTACGTCACCGACCACTTCGGGCCCCGGGCGCAGCTGCGCCGGGTGGCGATCCGGCTCGGCGCGCCCAACCACCCCGGGGACACGATGGTGCTGACGGGCACGGTCGAGGAGGTCGACGGGGACACGGCGACCGTCCGGGTCGTCGGCGCGAACAGCCTCGGCAAGCACGTCACGGGCACGGTGACGGTGAGGGTTCCGGCATGAGCCTGAGAGGGCGGGACGGGCTCGGCGGGCGCGCGGCCATCGCCGGCATCGGAGCCACCGAGTTCTCCAAGGACTCGGGCCGCAGCGAACTGCGCCTGGCCGTCGAGGCGGTGCGGGCGGCCCTCGCGGACGCGGGGCTGACACCCGCCGACGTGGACGGGATGGTCACGTTCACCATGGACACGAGCCCCGAGATCACCGTCGCCCAGGCGGCCGGCATCGGCGAGCTCTCCTTCTTCTCCCGCGTCCACTACGGCGGCGGCGCGGCCTGCGCCACCGTCCAGCAGGCCGCCCTGGCGATCGCCGCGGGCGTGGCGGACGTGGTCGTCTGCTACCGGGCGTTCAACGAGCGCTCGGGCCGCCGCTTCGGCTCCGGGGTGCGGCACCGGGAGCCGTCGGCGGAGGGCGCGGCGCTCGGCTGGGTGCTGCCGTTCGGCCTGCTCACCCCGGCCTCCTGGGTGGCGATGGCGGCCCAGCGGTACCTCTACACCTACGGGCTGACCCCGGAGGCCTTCGGGCACGTGGCCGTGGCCGGCCGCAGGTACGCGGCGACCAACCCGGCCGCCTACTTCCACGGCCGGCCCATCACCCTGGCCGACCACGCCGCGTCCCGCTGGATCGCCGAGCCGCTGCGACTGCTGGACTGCTGCCAGGAGACGGACGGCGGTCAGGCGCTCGTCGTCACCTCCGTGGAGCGGGCCCGGGATCTGCCGCACCCGCCGGCCGTGATCGCGGCGGCGGCCCAGGGCGCCGGACGCGCGCAGGAGCAGATGACCAGCTTCTACCGCGACGACCTGACCGGCCTGCCCGAGACGGCGGTGGTGGCCCGGCAGCTGTGGCGGACCTCGGGGCTCGCCCCGGCCGACATCGACGTGGGGATCCTCTACGACCACTTCACGCCGTTCGTGCTGATGCAGCTGGAGGAGTTCGGCTTCTGCGGCCCCGGCGAGGCGCCGGACTTCGTCGCCGAGGGGCGCCTGCCGCTCAACACGCACGGCGGGCAGCTGGGGGAGGCGTACCTGCACGGGATGAACGGCGTGGCGGAGGCCGTCCGGCAGATCAGGGGGACGGCCGTGAACCGGATACCGGGTGCGCAGCGGGTCCTGGTGACGGCGGGGACGGGCGTGCCCACCTCCGGACTCGTACTGACAGCCGACTCTCAGGGTTGACCCGCAGTACCCCGGGTCCTTCGCTCCACCTAGAGGAGGTGCGGCGAACCCTACCCGTACAACCTGAGGGGGACCCCGCTTCGGGACCTGCGGCCGATCCGCTGATGGTGGCCCCGCTCATAGCGTTGAGCCATGACCACACTCGTCTGCACCAGCGCGTCGAAGGCCGCTGCACCAGCGGCGCAGGCTCCTCCGTACCCGTCGTTCTCGTCGTACGTCAGGGCCCGCCAGCCGGTGCTGCTGCGTACCGCCCGCTCGCTCACCGGCAACCCGAGCGACGCGGAGGACCTGTTGCAGACCGCGCTCACCAAGACGTACGTCGCCTGGGAGCGCATCGAGGACCACCGCGCCCTCGACGGCTATGTGCGCCGGGCCCTGCTGAACACGCGGACGTCGCAGTGGCGCAAGCGCAAGGTCGACGAGTTCGCCTGCGAGGAGCTGCCCGAGCCGGATCCGGTGCCCGGCGGTGACGACCCGGCCGAGCAGCAGGCGTTGCGCGACGCGATGTGGCGGGCGATCATGCGGCTGCCGGCCCGGCAGCGGGCGATGGTCGTCCTCAGGTACTACGAGGACCTCAGTGAGGTCCAGACGGCGGAGGTGCTCGGCGTCTCGGTGGGCACGGTGAAGTCGGCCGTCTCCCGTGCGATCAGCAAGCTCCGGGAGGACGCTGAGCTGGGGCTTGTGCGTAGTTGAGCGGATGTGACGAGCCCCGCTGAGCGGTTTGGTCGCCAGCCGTGAGGTGATCGATCACCCGGTCCTAGTGACATACCACGCGGTATGTGCGCAGAATCAGCGCAACCTTTACCACCGCGCAGGCAATGTCGCCCCGGGAGGACGCCGTGCTGAGCACCATGCAGGACGTACCGCTGCTGATCTCGAGAATCCTGACCCACGGGTCGACGATCCACGGGACATCGCAGGTGACCACCTGGACCGGGGAGGACGAGCCGCACCGCCGCTCCTTCGCCGAGATCGGCACCCGCGCGGCCCAGCTGGCACACGCCCTGCGCGAGGACCTCGGTGTCACCGGCGACGAGCGGGTCGCCACCCTGATGTGGAACAACGCGGAGCATGTGGAGGCCTACTTCGCGATCCCCTCCATGGGCGCGGTCCTCCACACCCTGAACCTCCGGCTCCCGCCCGAGCAGCTGGCCTGGATCGTCAACCACGCGGCCGACCGCGTGATCATCGCCAACGGTTCGCTGCTCCCCCTGCTCGCCCCGCTGCTCCCGCACCTGAAGACGGTCGAGCACGTGGTCGTCTCCGGCCCCGGGGACCGCTCCCTGCTCGCGGACGCGACCGCGCGGGTCCACGAGTACGACGACCTGATCGCCGGGAAGCCCACCTCGTACGACTGGCCGGAGCTGGACGAACGCCAGGCCGCCTCCATGTGCTACACCTCCGGCACCACCGGCGACCCCAAGGGCGTGGTCTACAGCCACCGCTCCATTTATCTGCACTCCATGCAGGTCAACATGGCCCAGTCGATGGGCCTGACCGACGAGGACACCTCGCTGGTCGTGGTGCCGCAGTTCCACGTGAACGCGTGGGGGCTGCCGCACGCGACCTTCATGACCGGCGTGAACATGCTGATGCCGGACCGCTTCCTCCAGCCGGCCCCGCTCGCCGCGATGATCGAGGGCGAGAGGCCGACCCACGCCGCCGCCGTCCCGACCATCTGGCAGGGCCTGCTCGCCGAGCTGACCGCGCACCCCCGCGAGGTCTCCTCCCTCACGCAGGTCACCATCGGCGGCTCGGCCTGCCCGCCGGCCCTCATGGAGGCCTTCGACAAGCTGGGCATGCGGGTCTGCCACGCCTGGGGCATGACGGAGACGTCCCCGCTCGGCACGATCGCCCGTCCCCCGGCCGGTGTGGTGGCAGGCACGGAGGAGGAGTTCGCCTACCGCCTCACCCAGGGCCGCTTCCCGGCCGGTGTCGAGGCCCGGCTGACCGGCCCGGGCGGCGAACGCCTCCCCTGGGACGGCGAGTCGGCCGGCGAGCTGGAGGTACGCGGCCCGTGGATCGCCGGCGCCTACTACAACGGCCAGGGCGCCGATCCGCTCCGCCCCGCCGACAAGTTCAGCGAGGACGGCTGGCTCAAGACGGGCGACGTCGGGACCATCTCCCCCGACGGCTATCTCACCCTCACCGACCGGGCCAAGGACGTCATCAAGTCCGGCGGCGAGTGGATCTCGTCGGTGGAGCTGGAGAACGCCCTCATGTCCCACCCCGAGGTGGCCGAGGCGGCCGTCGTCGCCGTCCCCGACGAGAAGTGGGGTGAGCGCCCCCTGGCCACGGTCGTCCTCAAGGAGGGCGCCACCGCCACCTTCGAGACCCTGCGCGCCTTCCTCGCCGACGAGGGCGGCATCGCCAAGTGGCAGCTCCCGGAGCGCTGGACGGTCATCGAGGCGGTGCCGAAGACGAGCGTGGGCAAGTTCGACAAGAAGGTGCTGCGCAGGCAGTACGCGGAGGGGGAGCTGGAGGTCACCCGGCTCTGAACCCGCGTATGCCCGGGTGGCCTGACCGCCGTCACGGTCGTACGGCGGTCAGCCCCGCTCCTGACCGCCATCCCGCCGTACGGCGGTCAGCCCCCACCCCAGCACCAGCCACAGGCCCGCCACCCCGCACACCCCGCCCCAGCCGACGTGGCTGAAGGCGAACCCGGCGAGGGCCGAGGCGCCGGCGCCGCCCGCGAAACCGGCGACGACATAGGCGGTGTTGGCGGTGGCCGGGGTGGAGGTGGCGGTCAGGGCGAGGGTCTGGTTGGCGACGTGGGACGCCACCAGCGCCGCGTGGATCAGCACCGCCGCGGCGAACAGCGCGCCCAGCGTGTTGCCACCCAGCCAGAACAGCGGCACGGACACGGCGGCGAGCAGATACGCGGACCGCACGACACGCGCCGCCCCGAACCGGTCCACGAGCCCGCCGGCCAGCGGCGCCACCGCACTCGCCGTGAGCCCGAACAGCCCGAAGAGCCCGGCCGTCGCCGTGGACAGCCCGTACTCCGGCCCGGTCAGCAGCAGGGCGAGCGAGGTCCACAGCGCGCTCCACGCCCCGAACATCCCGGCCTGCCGCAGGCAGGCGCGCCACAGGTCGGGCGAGTGGCGCAGCACCGCGGGCAGCGCGGCGAGCCCGGCGAACAGCGGGCCCTCCCGCCGCCGCTGCGACGGCAGGACGAGGGCGGTGGCGAGCCCCAGGACGAGGGTGAGCGCGGCCGCGCCCGCGAACACCCACCGCCACCCGAAGGCCTGCCCGGCCAGTCCGCCCAGCACCCGGGCGGCGACGATCCCGGTGAACAGGCCCGCGATGACGGCCGCGACATGGCGGCCACGCCGCTCGGCCGGGGCGCGTTCGGCGACCAGCGGGACGAGCAGCTGCGGGATCACGGTCGCGGCCGAGGCGACGAACATGGCGACCGCGAGGGCGGTGACCCCCGGAGCCGCCGCACTGGCGGCCAGCGCGGCGGTCGTGACGAGCGTGAGCCCGCCGACCAGCCGGCGCCGGTTCGCGCTGTCGCCGAGCGGGGCGAAGAACAGCAGGCCGACCGCGTAGCCGAGCTGCGCGACCGAGGCGATCCAGGCGACGGCCGAGGGCGCCGATCCGAAGTCGCGGGCCATGAGCGAGAGCAGGGGGGCGGCCAGGTAGATGTTGGCGGCGGTGACCGCGCTGCACACGGCGATCAGAGTGAGGAAGACGCCGGGGCCGGGCGTGCGCGCCTCGCGTGCGGGGGCGGTGCCGACCGGGCGGGACGTGGTCGTGGCGGTGGTCACTGACGGCATGGGAGGAGGACTCCTTGGAGTCGGCTCTAGCAACTAACTGGTTGGTTGGATAACGAGGCAACAGTGTGGGCCGCCCTTCGATTCCCTGTCAACCAAACAGTTGGTTACCTGGGGCGCTACCCTCTCCCCCATGGGAGCAAGGGACCCCGAGGCCACCAAGGCCCGGATCTTCGAGGCGGCGGTCGCCGAGTTCGCCCGGCACGGCATCGCCGGTGCCCGCATCGACCGCATCGCCGCCGAGGCGAAGGCCAACAAGCAGTTGATCTACGCCTACTTCGGCAACAAGGCGGAGCTGTTCGCGATCGTCCTCGAGAAGAAGATGCTCCACTTGGCCGAGGCCGTCCCCGTCGACCCGGACGACATCGAGGGCTGGGTCGACCGCCTGATGGACTACCACTCCGCCCACCCGGAGCTGCTGCGCCTGCTCTTCTGGGAGGGCCTGGAGTACGGCACCGACGAACTGCCCCACGAGTCCGACCGCCAGGAGCACTACGCCCGCAAGGTCGCCGCCCTCCAGGACGGCCAGGACCGCGGAGTCGTCACCGACGCCATCCCGGCGGCCGACCTGCTCTTCCTGCTGACGGCCCTGGCCAACTGGACCGTGGTCGTGCCGCAGATGCGGCGCATCCTGGTCGGGAGCCAGGAGCCCGACCAGGACCGCCTGCGCAGCTCGGTCAAGGAGGCGGCGCGCCGCCTCACGGCCAGGTAGGACCAGCCAGGGTCCTGGTGGTCCCTAGTCGGTCCCGGTGGTCCCTAGTCGGTCCCGGTATGGCCTAGTTGGTCCCGATCCGGGAGAGCAGCTCGACGATCCGGGTCTGCACGTCACCGCTGGTGGACCGCTCCGCGAGGAACAGCACCGTTTCGCCGGAGGCCAGCCGCGGCAGATCGGCCTGGTCGACGGCGGCCGTGTAGACGACGAGCGGGGTGCGGTTGAGCTGCCCGTTCGCGCGCAGCCAGTCCACGATCCCGGCCTGCCGCCGGTGCACCTGCATCAGGTCCATCACGACCAGGTTCGGCCGGAACTGCCCCGCCAGCGTCACAGCGTCGGCGTCACTCGCCGCCCGCGCGACCTGCATCCCGCGCCGCTCCAGCGTCGCCGTCAGCGCGAGCGCTATCTCCGCGTGCTGCTCGATCAGCAGCACGCGCGGCGGGTGCTGCTCACTGTCGCGCGGCGCCAGCGCCTTCAGCAGGACGGCGGGATCGGCACCGTACGCCGCGTCCCGCGAGGCCTGCCCGAGTCCGGCCGTGACCAGGACGGGCACCTCGGCGGCGACCGCGGCCTGCCGCAGCGACTGCAACGCCGTCCGCGTGATCGGCCCGGTCAGCGGGTCGACGAACAGCGCCGCCGGGAAGGCAGCGATCTGCGCGTCGACCTCTTCGCGCGAGTTCACGATCACGGGCCGGTAGCCGCGGTCGCTCAGCGCCTGCGAGGTGCTGACGTCCGGCGCCGGCCACACCAGCAGCCGCCGCGGGTTGTCCAGCGGCTCCGGTGGCAGCTCGTCGTCCATCGGCTGCGGCCGCGGCGGATCGGCCACCTCGACGGCACCGCCGGGCCCGTCCAGCGGCTCCGGCCCCTCGGCGGCGTTCTCGTCCGGCGCGCCTATGGCGTACGACCGTCCGCCGCCCTCCGTCATCTGCGCGAGCCGCGACTGACCGGCGAGGGACGGCTGCGCCGGGACGGGCGCGGGGACGGGCGTGGGGGCCGGGGCGGTGCCCTGCGTGCCCTGCGCGGTGCCTTGTGCGGGAGTCGGATCGGTCGTCGGATGCGGGCGCGCGGCGTGCTCCGGGCGGGGCGCCGGTTCCTGGCGGGAGGCCTGTTCGGGCCGCCCGGTCCCTTCCGTCCGCGTGGCCGGGTCGGGCGGCGTGCCGAGCTTGCGGCGCCGACCCGAACCGCCCGACTGGTGCGGGGGCGGCGTCGCCGACGTCTGGGACGCGGGCGCGCCCGGCACCTGCGGGGCGGAACCGACCGGGCGTGCGGCGGGCATGCCCGACGGCTGCTGCACCTGAGCCGCCTGCCGGTTGAACGGCACGCCCTGGCCCAGCGTCCGCACGCTGATCGCCCGCCCCTGCGTGGAATTCGGGTCGACGGGCGCGGCCGCCTCCGCGGGCAACGGCTGAGCCGCGCGATGCGCCTGCGCCGCGCCCTCCGGGGGCAATGGGGCTCCGGGGGCCGGGGTGTGGGCCTGGAGGCCCGGAGCCGCGGCCGGGGCCTGGGCGGGGGGCTGGGCTGCGGGGGTGCCGTTGGGGCCTACGGGTTGGGCGGTGCCGTTGGGGGCCACGGGCTGTGCCGGCTGTGCCACGCCGTTCGGCGGCATGGACTGCGCCGCACCGTTCGGCGGCACGGCGACACCGGCTCCCGAGCTGTCGTCAGCGGCGGGCCAGGGCTGTGGTTGGGGGGCTTGGGGGGCGGGCGTGGCGGGGGCGCCTTGGGCCGGAACCGGGGCCGGGGCCGGGGCCGGGGCTCCGGGAACGGTGGTGCCCGGGGCAGGGGTTCCCTGAGCCGGGGTTCCTTGTCCGGGCGCGGCCTCGGCGGGCAGCGGCTGACCGGCGAAGGGCTGCTGTTCCGGCGCGGCGACGCCCTGCTGCGGCAGGGGCTGGGCGCCGAGGGGCTGGTTCGGGGACACGGGCTGAAGCGCCTGCCCCGGGAGGGCCGCGGCCTGCACGCTGTGCCCGAGACCGCCCGGGGCGGGGACGGACACGCCCTGCGGCGGCACGGCCGTACCGGGAGCGACCTGCCCGGCGGCCACCCCGGCCTGGCCCACCGGAACCTGACCGGTGACGTCCTGCTGCGCGGGAACTCCCTGCGCGGGAACTCCCTGCCCGGACCCCGCGGGCCCGGACCCCGCGGGCACGGACCCGGCCGGCACAGGAGCCTGCTGTCCGGCTCCCTGCACCGGCGCACCGGCCACCGCACCCGCCGCCGTACCCGGCGTACCCGGCGCCTGCGCTCCGGCCCCGTCGGCCGGCTGCGCCGCCACGGCCCGCCGCCGACGCCCGGTCGGCGCACTCGTGGGATGCGGCTGGGGCGGAGTGTGATCGGCGGACTGGTCGTGCGGGACGGCGTCGTGCCGCCCCTCCTCGGCCACCCCGGCACCGGCGGCAGCCGAACCGTGAACCGCCACGCCCCCGTGCGCCGCCTGGCCCGGCACCTGCCCGTGACCGGGCACCTGTCCCTGACCGGGCACACCACCTGGCGCGACCTGCTGCCCCTGATCGGAGGGACCGGACGGGCCGGACGCGTCGGACGGGCCGACCGGAGCCTGATCCGCCGCGGCCGGCGGCAGGGCGAACACCGGACGCGGCCCCGCCGCGGCCTCCTGCGCAGCCGCCCGCTCGGCGGCGGCAGCCAGCGCCCGACGCCGCCGCCCGGTCGGCTGCGAAGCCTGCCCCTGACTCTGCCCCTGGCCCTGCTCTAGGCTCTGCCCCTGGGCCGCATCGGCGGCCCTGGCCGCGGCCTCACCGGACGGCGCGGGCAGCGCAGGCGGCAGCGCGTGCTGCTCACCGGGCTCACGCCGGGCCCGCCGCCCGGAGGGCGCGGGCACGCCCTGCGGCGGAACGGTCCCGCCCAGTCCCGTACCCGAGGCGGCGGTCCCCGCCGCATGCTCGGCGGCCGTGACGACGGCCCCTTCGGCGACACCCTGGACGGCACCGCCGACGGGCAGGGCCGGAACCGCACCGGCGTCCTCGGCCGCACGCCGCCGCCGACCGGTACCGCCCGACGCGGGCGCACCCTCACCGGAAGCCTGTGCGGGAAGGGCGGCCGGTTCCCCGGCGGCCCGCCTCCGCCGCCGCCCGGTGGGCTCACCCTCAGCCGGAACATCACCGTCCAGGAAGGCATCGGTGGTGCCCCGCCGCGCCCGGCGCCGCCCGCCACCAGAAGTCTGCCCACCAGAAGTCTGCCCACCAGAAGTCTGCCCACCAGACATCTGCCCGTCATCGGCAGCGGCGTCGAGCGCCTGGACACCGTCCGCGTCCGCATCCGCGGCAACGGCCCCGGCCCCGCCCCCGATCGGCACTTCGAGGACGTACGCGTTACCGCTCATCCCCGGCACTTCATGCGTCTGGAGCACGCCGCCGTGAGCCCGGACGATCCCGCGGACGATGGGCTCGTGCACGGTGTCGCCGCCGGCGTACGGCCCGCGCACCTCGATGCGTACGACCTCGCCGCGCTGCGCCGCCGCCACCACGACGGTGTTGTCCAGGTAACCGCCCGCCGACACGGGCGTGTTGCCGGTCGCGTCGACCCCGGCCACGTCCGCGACCAGATGCGCGAGGGCGGTGGCGAGCAGCCGGGGATCGACCTCGGCCTCGATGGGCGGCGCGTGCACGGCGAACTGCACCCGCCCGGGCCCGATGAGCTCGACGGCCCCGTCGACACCGGCGGCCACGACGGCGTCCAGCATCACCTTCGTACGCGAGATGCCCTCGCCGCCCGCGTCGAGCCGCTGGTAGCCGAGGACGTTGTCGATGAGGGTGGTGATGCGCGAATACCCGGCGGACAGGTGGTGCAGCACCTGGTTGGCCTCGGGCCACAGCTGCCCGGCGTCGTCCGCGGCCAGCGCGGCCAACTCGCGCCGCAGCTCCTCCAGCGGCCCGCGCAGGGACCGTCCGAGCAGGGTCAGCAGCTGCTCGTGCCGCGCGGCGAGCGCCTCGTACCGGTCCTTCTCGCGCTCCCCGAGGGCGGCGTACCTGTCCTCGTTCGCGCCGAGCTCCTCGGCGTGCCGCTCGTGCAGCTCCTCCAGCTCGGTGACGTGCTGCTGGCGCAGCGCGGTCAGCTCGGAGGCGTGCTCCTCGGCGATCCGCTCCAGCTCTTCCGCGTGGCGCTTTTCCGCCGCCTCCTTCTCCTCGACGACGGCGTCGTACGGCCGCCGGTCGGTGAAGGTCATCACGGCGCCGACGAGCTGGTCGCCGTCGCGCACGGGCGCGGTCGTCAGGTCGACCGGCACCTTGCCGCCGTCCTTGGAGTACAGCACCTGCCCGCGCACCCGGTGCTTGCGCCCGGAGCGCAGGGTGTCGGCGAGCGGCGACTCCTCGTACGGGAAGGGCGATCCGTCGGCGCGCGAGTGCAGCACGAGATCGTGCAGTGGGCGCCCACCGAGGTCGCTGGCCCGGAATCCCAGTATCTGAGCGGCGGCCGGATTGACGAGCACGATCCGCCCGTCGGTGTCGGTCCCGACGACGCCCTCGGACGCGGCCCGCAGGATCATCTCGGTCTGCCGCTGCGAACGCGCGAGCTCGGCCTCGGTGTCGACGGTCCCGGTCAGATCCCTCACGACGAGCATGAGCAGCTCGTCACCGCTGTACCCGTACCCGTCGTAGGCCTGCTGCCCGTTCTCCAGGTTCGCGCTGGTGACCTCGACGGGGAACTCCGTCCCGTCCGTCCTGCGCGCGATCATCCGGGTCGGCTTGGTCCGGGCCTGCGGATCGAGGTGCTCCGGCCGCCGCATGGACCCCGGGATGAGCTTGGAGTCGAACTGCGGCAGCAGGTCGAGCAGCCCGCGCCCGACCAGAGCGGTCCCCGGCGTCTCGAAGGCTTCCAGGGCGATGGTGTTCGCGTTGACGACCGTCCCGTTGGCATTGACCAGCACCAACGCGTCGGGGAGAGCGTCCAGTATGGCTGCGAGGCGAGCAGCGCCTCGGGATGGCCTGCTGCTCACGAGACGCTTCCTCCCTGTTACCGCACCTTGCCGACCGCTCGGGCCATCTTGCCAACCGTCCCGCGGCGTGTCACGCGAGGGAGTCTAAGGGCTGTGGTTGCGCTCGCGACGCCGGATGAGAGCGAGGTCGCACGAGGAAGTGACCCCGAACTGACGACCGAGTAAGCGGAAACGCCCGCCCTCCTGCAAGGACGTCGCGGGACCTTCGCGGGACCTTTACGAGGGCAGTGTTTCTGTACCTTTTCGCCCGGGTGGCCGAATGGGGCCGTGAGGTGGCCGGATCGGGGCGAGTGCGGCGACACGGGGCGGAATCGTCACGGGCTTCCCTCAGGGGCGTTTCTCGGACGTCATGTCCGGCAGCAGCGGCACGAGCCGGTCCCAGCGGGCGATCCCGCAGCCGTCACGGCGGTCGTACGTGGCGTCGACGGGCCGTCCGGCCCAGGTGCCGGTGACGTGCGCGGTGGCCGGCCCGCCGTACTGCATGGTGCAGAAGTCGCCTTCCGGGGCGGGTGCGAAGACGTCCTTCCCCCACCGCGTGTCCCGCTCCAGGGCGGCACAGGCTCCGCGCGGATCGGGATGACTGCCGCCGTCGGGCCCGCAGTACAACTCGTACGTCCCGTCGACCTCACCGCCCGCGTTCCGCACGGCGACGGTGAGATGGTCCCGGTCCGGGCCCTGGTCCCCCGCGAGCCGGACCGGGGACGGGCTCGCCTGGGCATACGCGGCGCCCGGTGACACCGCGGCCAGCGACCCGAAGGCGGCGACGGAGGCGGCGACGGAGGCGGCGGCACCGACGACGAGCCGCCGCAGGCGGGGGCGGGCGGTGAGACGGGGACCGGCGGTGGACGGGAAGGCACCGGAGGTCTGAGAGGCCACCGAGGTCTGAGAGCGGCGAATGGCATGCGACATCGACATGACCTGACTAACGCGGCGCGGCCCACTACGTTGCGCGCCGGTCGGTGGCGCCGCACGACTCCACCGCGCACCCACCCGCCCCGCACCCCCGATACAGGCTGTCGGGGCCGCACAAGGCTTTTGCCCTGCGACCTTCCCGCCTAGTACCGTGGGGGTCGATTGGTGACAGCACGCTCGACTGTGTCATCATCGGCACGCACCGACTCGCGCTCGCGCGGGCGGATGTGCACTGGAGGCGTCGCCTAGTCCGGTCTATGGCGCCGCACTGCTAATGCGGTTTGGGCCTTAAAGCCCATCGAGGGTTCAAATCCCTCCGCCTCCGCACTCTGACCAGGGAGTTCGGCCCCACGAGGCTGGGCTCCCTGAGTCGCGTTCCAAGCCGTTTTTCACTGCTCGGCCCCGAACAGCCCCTCCACGATCCGCCGCAGCACCGCCTCCTCCTGGCCGGCGGCCGCCGCCCGCTCGTACTCGGTGAGCGCGAGGCCGGCGAGAGTGAACTCCTCGGTCAGTGCCCGCACCGCCCCGACCAGCTCCTCCACGCCGAGCCCGCCCGGCTCGGGCGTACCGACGGCCGGGAACACTGTCGGGTCCAGGACGTCGAGGTCGATGTGGACGTACACCGCCTCGGCGCCGGTGGCGCGCACGGCAGCGAGGAGAGGCCCGGGATCCGCCAGCTGCTCCACGCCGAGGTGCCGTATGCCGCGGCTCTCGACAAGAGCTTGCTCACCCGGGTCCAGCGACCGCGCGCCCGCCAGCACGACGCGGTCGGCCGACAGACTCCGCGCGGGCCGCAGACCCTCCGGCCCGTCGCCGAGGAGTGCGCGCAACACCATGCCGTGGAAGGCTCCGGAAGGCGACGACTCGGGGGTGTTGAGATCCCCGTGCGCGTCGAACCAGATCACCGCCAGCCGGTTCTCGAACGCGGAGAGCGCGGCCTCGACCGGCGCGAGGTCGACCCCGCAGTCGCCGCCGACGGTCACGGTCGGCTCGCCGGCCGGAACCTCGGCCAAGGCCGCGCGCACCGCCACCAGATGGCGCGCCAGCACATCGGCGCTCTGCACACCGCCCCGCGCCTCGCCGACGCTGTCGTCGATCGTGACCGTCCGCCGTCGACCTGCGGATATCAGCCCGGCGAGCCAGGCGGCCCCACCGGACAACCGACGGGCCGTAGGGGCCCCTGACCCCTGCCACTGCGCCACCTCAAGCACCACCGGACCGCCCACGAAGGCTCCCCTCCACCACCCGAACACGAAGCCCCATCTGAGGCCATTTACGCAGGTCACAAGGGGTACGGCAAACGGATTTCACATGGCGGCGGCAGTCATGTAATGTTCTTCCTGTCGCCGCGAGCGAGCCGCAAGGCCCGGGAGCGGCGAAAAAACAAAACAAGCACTCGTAGCTTAACGGATAGAGCATCTGACTACGGATCAGAAGGTTGCAGGTTCGAATCCTGCCGAGTGCACACTGATCAGGAGCCCCGAAGAGATCCGGGGCTCCTGGCGTTTTGGACCGCTTCGTCGGCTAGTTCAGATTCTTCAGCCGCATCCCCCGGCTCTCGGCGATACGGAGTGCGTCTGCCAGCGCTTCGGTCAGGCGCTCGGCGAGGAAGCGGAGTTCTCCGGGCGGGGTGTCCGGCAGCATGTTGTGGGAGTGAGCGAGAAGTTCGTTGCCCATGCCGAGCTGGATCGACTCCGTGACATCGGCCAGCCGGGACACCGGTCCCCCAAGGTCATCGGTGATCAGGTAGCAGCGCTTGCCTTCACCGCCGGTCCAAGGGAGCAGACGAAGATCGTTCGGCATCAGGCCGCCTCCAGCCCGTGGATCCAGTAGGGGCCGGCGGTCGTGTCCTGGCCCAGGGTGGTGGTGGTTGCCGGTTCGCGGCGGCGTTGCTCGTGGGCAGTGACGTACGGACGTACCGACCTCACTGCGGTGGCGTCGAGCGGATTGTCGCCCAGTGCATACGGGCTGCACGGCAGCGGTGGCCAGGAGGCCCGAGGGACGTCGGTCGGCAAGACCGAGCTGGGAGGCTCGGAGGGCATGTCCGCACCGCGCCCTCCCTTCAGCAGGAGGGAAGCCCAGGCGGTGAGGAGGCGGATAAGGTCGGTCACGTCGTCAGCTCCGATCGGTTTGGCTGGTGGCCGCGCCCCCGGACGGCGGCATCCGTCGCGGGGGTCTTTCGTACCGATAGCGCGGTATACCGCAGTCTACTGCGGTCGCGCGGTCTACTGCAGAGTTTTAGCGTCCACCGCATGAGTCCGGAGCTTGACCGCACCCGTCCCGTCTGGCGACAGGTCGCCGCAACCATCGCCACCCGCATCGCTGACGGCGAGTACCCGGTCGGTGCTCGTGTCCCCTCCGTCGTCGAGTTGTCTGCCGAGTTCGGCATCGCCAGCTCGACGGCACAGAAGGCGCTGGCTCATCTCAAGGCGGAAGGACTCATCCGAGCCGAGGTCGGCCTGGGCTCATTTGTCGCCGAGCGGCCTGTGGAGGCCGACGTCGAGAAGGGCACGTAGGCACGGAGACCGAGCCCATCCCTTCGGTGTGGACGAACCGGTGATTGCGGGTCAGCCAAGGGCTTCGGCCACTTCGTGAATGGTGGGCCTGTCCTCGGGCGCATGGCTGAGCATGGCGGAATCCTGCCGAGTGCACACACTGATGAGGAGCTCTGGAGAGATCCGAGGCTCCTGGCGTTTTGGGCCGTACAGCAGCCAGGGCCGCGCCCCGACTCGATGGCACTCATCGTCCACCCCGGCCGTTCGAGGGATGTGTGGGTCGACGCCGGCGCATTTCCCGCCCGCGGGGGCATCCCTTGAGGCAACGAAAGGGAGACAAAATGCCGCTCTACCTGTCGAGGTTCAGCTATACCCCCGAGACCTGGGCGAGGCTGATCGGCCACCCGGAGGACCGGGCCCGGGCCGCGCAGTCGTACATCGAGTCCGTCGGCGGAAAGCTCCATGGCTTCTGGTACGCCTTCGGCACGCACGACGGCTACAACCTGTGGGAGGCCCCGGACAACGTCTCCATGGCCGCGGTCGCGCTGGCGATCAGCGGAGGCGGCGCGCTGAGCTCGTTCGAGACGACGGTTCTCCTCACCGTCGACGAGACGATCGAGGCCCTGCGCACCGCGGAGCAGATCCAGTACCGGCCTCCCGGCGCGTAGCGGAAGCCCTCGGATCAGACCTTCTCCACGCTCACCCGTCGATGCCCGGCGGTGAGCAGTCCGATGTCGTCCGTGTCGGACGTCAGGATCGTCAGCCTGCCGGGATGCTGCAGGGCGGTGGCGCAGAGCATCGCGTCGATGGCGTACTTCTGGCCGTGCAGGTCCGCCGTGCGCAGCAAGGCGGCGGCGGAGTGGGCGATGGACTTGGTCACCGGCTCGACGGTCAAGCGGGACAGGGTCCACTTGAGTGCCGCGTCGTTGATGCGGGGGTGGATCACCTCGACCAGCACCGCCGCAGAGGTCACCACCGGCAGGTCCGCGTCGCGGGCCGCTGTCAGCCACTCGTGGATCTCCCGGTCACGTTGTACGGCCTTCGCCAGGCCCTCGCTGTCGAGGGCCAGGGCACCGCTCACGCGGCTGCTCCGGCGTCGGAAGAGCCGCCGGTGAGTCGGGCGCGCTTGGCGGCCACGGCCTCCGGGTCGGCCGGGCCGTGCACCTGGTCGAAGTCCGCGATCAGTTCGTCGAGGTTGTCCCGCTCGATCTGCCGCTGGGCGGCCCTCTCCAGATACGCTGAGACGCCCCGCTTGCCGACGCGCTCACGGATCGCCCGCAGCGTTCCGGCGGTCAGGGTGACGGAGATACCGCTGGTGGGGCCGTCGCCGGGCAGGAAGTCCGCGTCGTCGTCTGTAGTCACCCAGTCGAGTATGCCATTGAGAATGGCATAGTGAGTGGGTGCCGTCCTGGGGCGGTGCTCAGTCATTGCGGCAATGACCCTCCAAGTAGTCCGCCGCCAGTGCGCTCGCGCGGGTGAACCAGTCCTTCAGGACCGCGATTTCGTCGGAGGAGTAGTCCGCGAAGAGTTGCGTGAGGCGGACGTAGTACGGCTCGTAGACCTCTCGGACGCGGGCGACCGCGTCGGGCCGGGCGGCTACGCGGATGCGGCGGCGGTCGGTCGGGTCGGGGCGGCGGGTGATGTAGCCGGCGCGTTCCAGGCGGTTGAGGATGCCGGTGACCGCGCCCGTCGTGACGTGGACGCGGGCTGCCAGGTCGCCGGCCGTGGGCAGGTTCTCACCGGCCTCGATGACGTAGGCGAAGCAGGTGAGGTCGGTCACACTCAGGCCCACCTGTTGGGCGATCTCGTGCTGCCCGACCAGGTGGGTCGCGATGAGGTGGTCCATCGCCGACAGTGCCTGCTCCGGCGTGGCGGCCGGACGCGGCTTGGCTTGCATTCCCAGATCCCTTAGTTCGTGAGATGTTTGGGCTTTAAAAGGCTTAGTTGGTGAGGGGTTCGGGGGTGCGGGTTCCCCGGGCCTTGGTGTGTAAGGGGGCAGCATATGAGCGCACATCAGTATGACCACGGGCATACCGTCGCGGGATGGGTCGGAACCGGGATCGGGAGTGTCGGGGCCGTCGTAGCGGGGGCGGGGGTGTGTTTCGTCTCCGGTGTGCTGATCGCCGGCGGGTTCGCGATCGGTGTGGTCGGCCTGTTGGTCACCTGGGCGCTGCATCTGGCCGGCTGGGGGAAGGGTCCTGGGATCCGGCCCCGGGAGGAGTGGGGGTGGCGGGCGCGGGACTCGGGGGCGCGGGCCGGGCACGACGAGTGCCTCGGGTGCCGGCTGGCCGGGCGGCGGCGGAAGGCGGGGTCGGGCCGTACCGCGGAGCCGGCCGGGCGCCTTGTCGTACGGGGTGATGTGAGTGTGGGCGGGGAGAGCGAACCCGCTGCCGTGGGAGCCGACGTCGGGCGCTGAATCGGACGCTGCTGCTCGCCCGACGCCGTTGTCAGTGGTGCCCTCTAGTCTCGACAGAGATGGCACAGGCGTGGAAGTGCTCGGGGCTGCGGTGGTCCGCCGCTGGTCCCGTGCTGGCGTGGGACGGTGGGCGGCGCAGCGCGCTGACCTGGGGGAAACGCGTGGCCTTCGGGGTTGCGGAGGGGGGCGTGCGGACATGCGTGGGAGCTCGGGGGCATGCCTGTCCGACGGGGGCGGCCGTGTCGGCGCGGAGTACGGGGGCGCGCTGCGAGGAGTGTGCGCGGCTGGACCGGGCGCACTCCGTGGCCGCCGACACGATCGCGGACGACCCGCGGCCGTATCACGTGTATCTGGCGTGGTTCGGGCCCGGCATGGTCAAGGTCGGGATCACGGCGGAGGAGCGGGGCGCCGCGCGGCTGCTGGAGCAGGGAGCCGTGTGCTTCAGCTGGCTCGGTGTCGGGCCGCTCATGGCGGCTCGGCGTACGGAAGAGCTGTTGCGGGCCGCGCTGGGGGTGCCCGACCGGATTCCCTATGTCGAGAAGCGGACCGTACGGGCCGTGCTTCCCGATGCGGCGGCTGACCGGGCCGCCGAGGTCGCCGAGTTGCATGCGCGGGCCGTGGCGCTTCCCGCGTGGCCGGAGTCGCTCGTGCGGGAGCCCCTGCGCGTTGTCGACCACGTGGAGGTGTTCGGGCTCGCGGGGCTGCCCGTCGCCGTCGGGGAGGTGGGGGAACTCGTCGCCGGCGGGGTCGTGAGTGGGGAGCTCGTGGCTGCCGCCGGGCCCGATCTGCATCTCGCGACCGGGGGCGGGGTCGTCGTGCTGGACACGCGGCTGATGAGCGGGTGGGGACTGGTGCCTGCCGGGGGTGGGGAAGTGACCGTGCCGGTCCGGGAGTTCAAGGAGGAGGTGGGGGTGCAGGACGGGTTGTTCTGACCCGCCCGCCGAGGAACCTCGCTCGCTGGTCTTCCCAGCCGTTCCCTGAGAAGCACCTGTGTGTTTCTCAGGGAAATCACAGGTTGCCGAAAGGCCGCTCTCAGAGCGCGCCGACATCGTGTTCACCATGACCACCACCTCGCCCCAGGGGCGCACCGAACTGCTGAGGCCGGACGGGAGCCCCGTCCGAGTGCTCGTGGTGGACGACGAGATGTCGATCACCGAGCTGCTGTCCATGGCCCTGCGCTACGAGGGATGGCAGATCCGGAGCGCCGGTGACGGCACGGGCGCCCTCCAGACCGCGCGGGACTTCCGGCCCGACGCCGTCGTGCTCGACATGATGCTGCCCGACATGGACGGGCTGGCGGTGCTCGGACGGCTGCGCCGTGAGCTGCCCGACGTGCCGGTGCTCTTCCTCACCGCCAAGGACGCCGTCGAGGACCGGATCGCCGGGCTGACGGCCGGCGGGGACGACTACGTCACCAAGCCGTTCAGCCTCGAAGAGGTCGTCGCGCGGCTGCGCGGGCTGATACGGCGGTCCGGTGCCGCCGACCGGCGCTCCGACTCCACGCTGGTCGTCGGCGACCTCACCCTCGACGAGGACAGTCACGAGGTCACCCGGGCCGGTGAGCACATCCACCTGACCGCGACCGAGTTCGAGCTGCTGCGGTTCCTGATGCGCAATCCGCGGCGCGTGCTCAGCAAGGCGCAGATCCTCGACCGCGTGTGGTCGTACGACTTCGGCGGGCAGGCCAACGTGGTCGAGCTGTACATCTCGTATCTGCGGCGGAAGATCGACGCGGGGCGCGAGCCGATGATCCACACCCGGCGTGGTGCCGGTTACCTGATCAAGCCCGCGGTCTCATGAGCGGGCGGCGGCCGCGGGCGCCGAGGCAGAAGCCGGGGCGACTACGACAGCCGCGCACGCTGCGCACGCGGCTCGTCGTCTCCGCCCTGGCACTGATCGCGGTGGTGTGCGCCGTCATCGGGACGGTGACGGCGATTGCGATGCACTCCCGCCTGTACGACCAACTGGACAGCGCGCTCAGTGGGGTGGTGGGCCGCGCCGCGGGAGCCGGTCCCGAGCGGCCCGGCGGCGGGCAGTCCAAGCCCGTGGGCGATCCCGAGGGGAGGGCGCCCAAGGCTCCCGACCTCTCGGAGCTCGTCACCAAGGGTCCGCAGCAGATGATCGGCACCATCGCCGCGAAGGTCCAGGGCGGCGCCGTCACCGAGGGCATGGTCAGCAAGCCCGCCAAGGACGACAACGGCGTCACGCAGGCCGCACCCTACGTGCTGAGCAAGAATCAGATGGCCGAACTGAACGCCGTCGCCAAGGACGGCGACGCACATACGGCCACCATCTCGGGGCTCGGCGAATATCGCGTGGAGTACCGCGAGGGGGCCAACGGCGCTTACTACGTGGCGCTGCCCACCACCGACGTCACCGACACCCTCAACACCCTCATCCTTGTCGAGGTCAGTGTCACCGCCGCCGGCCTCATCGCCGCAGGCATCGCGGGCACCGTCATCGTCGGCGTAGCCACCCGCCCCCTCCGCCGCGTGGCCGCCACCGCCACCCGTGTCTCCGAACTGCCCCTGCACACCGGCGAGGTGAACCTCAGCGAGAGGGTCCCCGACTCCGAGACCGATCCGCACACCGAGGTCGGCCAGGTCGGTGCCGCGCTCAACCGGATGCTCGACCACGTCCACGGCGCCCTGCACGCACGGCAGCAGAGCGAGACGCGGGTCAGGCAGTTCGTCGCCGACGCCAGTCACGAGCTGCGGACCCCGCTCGCCTCCATCCGCGGGTACGCCGAGCTGACCCGGCGCGGCAGAGAGGACGTCGGGCCCGACACCCGGCACGCCCTCGGGCGGATCGAGTCCGAGGCCGGGCGCATGACCCTGCTCGTCGAGGACCTGTTGCTGCTCGCCCGACTGGACGCGGGGCGGCCGCTGCAGTTCGAGCAGACCGACCTCGTACCGCTCGTCGTGGACACCATCAGCGACGCCCGTGCGGCCGGCCAGGACCACAACTGGCGTCTCGACCTGCCCGACGAGCCCGCGCTGGTGTCGGCGGACGCGGCCCGGCTCCAGCAGGTCCTCGTCAACCTGCTCGGCAACGCCCGCACCCACACCCCGCCCGGCACGACCGTCACCGCCCGCGTCCAGCGGCGCGGCCCCTGGCTGTGCGTGGACGTCGAGGACAACGGGCAGGGCATTCCCGCCGAGTTGCTGCCGCACGTCTTCGAACGGTTCGCGCGCGGCGACTCCGCGCGGACCCGCGCCACCGGCTCGACCGGTCTCGGCCTCGCCATCGTGCAGGCCGTGGCGAGCGCGCACGGCGGTGCCGTGACCGTCGACAGCGTGCCCGGGCGAACCGTGTTCACAGTGCACCTGCCGGCGCTGCCGCAGCCCTATATGAACAGGCCGCAGCCGGACATGAGCCGGCCGCAGCACTCACAGGCACGCCACAGCGTCACCACATGGGCGCGACAGGGCGCCTGACGAAAGTCGGTTCCATGCGAACCGACTCTTCTCCCGGCACCCTGCCGGCGCGGGAGCACCTCCCGGCCGCACCAGCCGGTACGCCTGTCCTGGACGTAGTGATCCCCGTCTACGACGAGGAGAAGGACCTCCAGCCGTGCGTGCGCAGACTGCACGATCACCTCGCCCGCACGTTCCCGTACGCGTTCCGCATCACGATCGCGGACAACGCCTCGACGGACACCACCCCGCAGGTCGCGGCCCGGCTGGCGGCGGAGATACCCGAGGTCAGCACCTTCCGCCTGGAGCAGAAGGGCCGCGGCCGGGCCCTGCGGGCGGTCTGGTCGGCCTCGGAGGCCCCAGTCCTCGCCTACATGGACGTGGACCTGTCCACCGACCTCAACGCCCTCCTCCCGCTGGTCGCTCCGCTGATCTCCGGCCACTCCGACCTCGCGATCGGCTCCCGGCTGGCGCCCAGCTCCCGCGTGGTGCGCGGCCCCAAGCGGGAGTTCATCAGCCGGGTCTACAACCTCATCCTGCGCGGCTCGCTCCATGCCCGCTTCTCGGACGCCCAGTGCGGCTTCAAGGCGATCCGTCGTGACGTGGCGCAGGTGCTGCTGCCCCTGATCGAGGACACCGGCTGGTTCTTCGACACGGAGATGCTGGTGCTCGCCGAGCGCGCGGGACTGCGGATCCACGAGGTGCCGGTCGACTGGGTCGACGACCCCGACTCGACCGTGCACATCGTCAGGACCGCGACCGACGACCTCAAGGGTGTGTGGCGGGTCGGCCGAGCCCTGGCCACCGGTTCGCTGCCGCTGGACCGGCTCGCCCGGCCGTTCGGCGACGACCCGCGCGACCGTGAGATCACGGACGTACCGCGGGGCCTCGCCCGCCAGTTGGTCGGTTTCTGCGTGGTCGGCGGTCTCTCCACCCTCTTCTACCTGCTCCTCTACAGCGGCTTCCGCGTCTTCACCGGCTCCCAGACCGCCAACGCCCTCGCCCTGCTGGTCTCGGCGATCGCCAACACCGCCGCCAACCGGCGGCTCACGTTCGGGGTGCGCGGGCGCGGCGGGGCCGTACGGCACCAGGCGCAGGGACTGGTCGTCTTCGGCATCGGGCTCGCCCTGACCAGCGGCTCGCTCGCCGCGCTGGGCGCGGCCACGTCCGAGCCCGCGCACTCCACCGAGCTGGCGGTCCTCATCGCCGCCAACCTCGCGGCGACCGTGCTGCGCTTCCTGCTCTTCCGGGCGTGGGTGTTCCCGGACCGACACGACAGCGAGACGACGGTGGTCGCCTCCTACCACACCGACCAGTTCCGCGCCGGTGAAGCCGCGGACGGCCCCTGGAAGGACGCCACCGTGCAGCTGCTGCCGGTGCGCCCCCACGACACCGATGCGAGGAACTTGCGATGACCGTCCACTACGACCAGCAGATCGCCGAGAGAGACCCGAGTCCCGAGCCCCGGACCCCTCGTCCCCCTGCCCCCGCACCGGCCCCGGACGCCGGTGAACCCAAGCGGCCCCTGCCGCACCGGCTGTGGCGCGGCCGGCCCGAGGACCCCCGCTGGGCCCGCCTGGCCTTCCTCGCCCTGCTCCTGGCGACCGCGGTGCTCTACCTCTACAACCTGAGCGCCTCCGGCTACGCCAACTCCTTCTACTCGGCGGCCGTCCAGGCGGGCAGCCAGTCCTGGAAGGCGTTCTTCTTCGGTTCGCTCGACGCGGCCAACGCCATCACCGTCGACAAGCCCCCGGCGGCGCTGTGGCCGATGGCCCTGTCCGTGCGGCTGTTCGGCCTCAGCTCCTGGGCGATCCTGGTCCCCGAGGTCCTCATGGCCGTCGGCACGGTGGCCGTCGTGTACGCCTCCGTACGGCGCCGGTTCAGCCCCGCGGCCGGTCTGATCGCGGGCGTGGTGCTGGCGCTCACCCCCGTCGCGGCGCTGATGTTCCGCTTCAACAACCCGGACGCGATGCTGGCCCTGCTGATGGCCGTGGCCTGCTACTTCGTCATCCGGGCCCTGGAGGACGGCCGTACGAAGTGGCTGGTGTGGGCCGGGGGCGCCATCGGCTTCGCGTTCCTCGCCAAGACCCTCCAGGCCTTCCTCATCCTGCCGCCGCTGGCCCTGGTCTACGGGGTGTGCGCACCGGTCTCGGTGAAGAAGCGCCTCGGGCAACTGGCCGTCGCCACGGTCGCGTTGGTCGTTTCCGGTGGCTGGTGGGTCGCGATCGTCGAGCTGTGGCCCGCGTCCTCCCGCCCGTACATCGGCGGCTCGCAGAACAACAGCTTCCTGGAGCTGACCTTCGGCTACAACGGCCTGGGCCGCCTCAACGGCGACGAGACCGGCAGCGTCGGAGGCGGAGGCGGCGGGGGCAACGGCGGCGGCAACTGGGGCGAGACCGGCTGGGACCGGCTGTTCGGGTCCAGCATCGGCGGCCAGATCTCCTGGCTGATCCCGGCCGCGCTGATCCTGCTCGTCGCGGCCCTCGTGGCCACGCGCAGGGCACGGCGTACGTCGGTGACGCGCGGTGCGTTCCTCGTCTGGGGCGGCGCGCTGGTGACGACCATGCTGGTCTTCAGCTACATGCAGGGCATCTTCCACGAGTACTACACGGTGGCGCTCGCCCCCTACATCGCGCCGCTGATCGGCATGGGCTCGGCGCTGCTCTGGGAGAAGCGTGACAAGGTCTGGGCGTCGCTGGCCCTGGCGGCGGCGATGACGGCCACCGCGGCCTGGGGTTACGTCCTGCTCAACCGCTCCTCCGACTACCTGCCCTGGCTGAAGTGGCTCGTCCTGGTCGGCGGCCTGACGGCGGCGCTCGGCCTGATCTTCGCGGGCCGGCTGGGGCGCGGACTGGCCCTGGGGGCGGCCGGGCTGGGCCTGGTCGCGGCGCTGGCCGGGCCGGCGGCATACACGCTCACCACGGTGAACGAGGGGCACACGGGCTCGATCGTCACGGCGGGTCCGGCGGTCGCGGGCGGCCGGGGCGGCCCCGGCGGTGGTGGCGGTCCCGGCGGTGGCGGCTTCCCGGGCGGCGGCGGCCAGAACCAGCAGAACGGCAACGGCAACGGCACCGGCAACGGCAGCGCCCAGGGCGGGCAGGGCAACGGCTTCCCCGGCGGCGGTTCCCCGGGTACCGGCCAGAACCAGCAGGGCCAGAACGCCACTCCTGGAGGCCAGAACGCCACTCCTGGAGGCCAGAACGCCACCCCTGGAGGCCGGACCGGCGACGGCGGCCGGATGGGCGGCATGCGCGGTGGCGGCATCGGCGGTCTGCTCAACGGCGCCAGCGTCGGCTCCGAGGCCAAGAAGCTGCTGACGACCGACGCCGACCAGTACACCTGGGCCGCGGCGGCCATCGGCGCCCAGAACGCCGCGAGTTACCAGCTGTCCACCGGCGAGCCGGTGATGGCCATCGGCGGCTTCAACGGCACGGACCCGTCCCCGACCCTGGTCCAGTTCAAGGAGTACGTGGCGGAAGGAAAGATCCACTACTTCATCGCGTCCGGCGCGGGCGGCGGTATGCGCGGCGACAGCGACGGCACGTCCTCCCGGATCACCACCTGGGTCGAGGCCACCTTCAAGAAGGTCACGGCCGGTTCGGCCGCCTTCTACGACCTCACGCAGAAGGCGAGCAGCTGACCGTTCCCTGACCGGGGGAAGGGCGGTGGCCGAGAGCCACCGCCCTTCCTCCGTTGCTCGACTACCCGGTTGTACGCCGTATGGGAATTATTCTACGGTGTACAGCATGACCACGTCCCCCCAGGAAGAGGCCCCGCCGCAGACGGCATCCGGTGGCCACCCCCAGCGCTGGCTGATCCTCGGTGTCATCTGCCTCGCGCAGCTCACCGTGCTGCTCGACAACACGATCCTGAACGTGGCGATTCCCTCGCTCACCCGCGAGATGAACGCGACGACCGCCGACGTCCAGTGGATGATGAACGCCTACTCACTGGTGCAGTCCGGCCTGCTGCTCACGGCGGGCAACGCCGCCGACCGCTACGGCCGCAAGCTGCTGCTGATGGCGGGCCTGGTGATCTTCGGCGTGGGCTCGCTGGTGGCCGGGCTGTCCCAGAGCCCGGTCCAGCTGATCGCGGCCCGCGCCGGCATGGGCGTCGGCGGCGCGCTGCTGATGACCACGATCCTCGCCGTCGTCGTGCAGATCTTCGACGACAAGGAGCGCGTCAAGGCCATCGCGCTGTGGTCCACGGTCAGTTCGCTCGGTTTCGCGGCCGGGCCGCTGATCGGCGGAGTGATGCTGAACCACTTCTGGTGGGGCGCGATCTTCCTGATCAACATCCCGGTCGCCGTACTCGGCCTGATCGCCGTCGCGGCCCTCGTGCCGGAGTCCAAGCACAGGACGGGTGACCGGCCCGACCTGGTCGGCGCGGTGCTGTCGACCATCGGCATGACGTCCGTCGTGTACGCGATCATCACCGGCCCCGAGCACGGCTGGACGTCCGGCCAGGTGCTGGTCTCCGCGCTCATCGGCGTGGCCGTACTCGGGCTCTTCGTGCTGTGGGAGCTGCGGACCGAGAACCCGATGCTCGACATGCACTTCTTCCGCAACCAGAAGTTCGTGGGCGCGGTCGCGGGCGCGATCCTCGTGGCGTTCGGCATGACGGGCTCGCTGTTCCTGCTCACCCAGCACCTCCAGTTCGTGCTCGGCTACGAGCCGCTGGACGCCGGTCTGCGGACGGCGCCGTTGGCGTTGACCGTGGTGGCGCTCAACTTCACGGGGCTCGGCGCGAAGCTCGTGCTCAAGGCCGGTACGCCGGCGGCCATCGCGCTCGGCATGACCCTGGTGTCGGCCGGGCTGGCGGCGATCGCGCTGCTCGGCGGACACGGGTACGGCGGGATGCTGCTCGGCCTGGTCGTGATGGGCGCGGGTGTGGCGTTGTCCATGCCGGCCATGGCCAACGCGATCATGAGTGCGATACCGCCGGAGAAGGCGGGCGTGGGAGCGGGGATCAACGGGACGCTCGCGGAGTTCGGCAACGGGCTCGGGGTCGCGGTCCTCGGCGCGGTGCTCAATTCGCGGTTCGCGTCGTTGGTCGCCGTGTCGGCGGCATCGTTGCCGGCGGCGCTCGCGGCGGCGGGCTCGGCTGAGGAGAGGGCGCGTATTTCCGACGCGTTCGCGTCCGGGCTGGAGACCAGTCAGTTGGTGGGGGCGGTGGCTGTGCTGGCCGGGGGGTTGGTCGCGGCGGCGTTGCTGCGGCGGGCTGAGCGGGCAGAATCCGCCTAGGAGCTCGGGCCTCCTCGTCGTCTTGCGGGTGCGGGTGCGTTGTGGCTGGTCGCGCAGTTCCTCGCGCCCCTAAGGGGACGCCTAGCATGATCGGCGTTGGCAAGTTGAGGAAGGTGCGCCATGGCGAAGGCGTCCGACAAGGCCGCGCGGACCAGCGTCTGGCTGGAGAGCAAAGCGCACCGGCGGCGTGGCGGCGGAGGGCAGCCCTCGGGGCTGGACCGGGCGCGCATCGTCGAGGTCACCGTGCGGCTGCTCGACGCCGAAGGGCTGGCCAAGTTCTCGATGCGGCGGCTGGCCGGTGAGCTGAACGTCACCGCGATGTCCGTCTACTGGTACGTCGACACCAAGGACGACCTCCTCGAACTCGCCCTGGACGAGGTCATGGGCGAGATGCGGCTGCCCGATCCGGACGCCGACGAGGACTGGCGGGACCAGGTGCGGGCGCTGGCGCGGGAGTACCGGACTCTGCTGGTGCGTCACCGCTGGGTGTCCTCCCTGGTCGGCGTCTTCCTCAACATCGGCCCCAACAACCTGGCCTTCTCACGGGTCGTCCAGCACGTCGTCCGCCGGACCGGACTTCCCGCGAAGCGCCTGACGAGCACGATCTCGGCCGTCTTCCAGTTCGTCTACGGCTACGGCACGCTGGAGGGCCATCTCTCCGCCCGGGCCGCGGCCCGGGGCATGACCGTGGACGAGTACTTCCAGCAGTCCCTGACCACGGCGAACGCGGCCCCGCAGGACGCCGACGTCATCAAGGAGTCCCAGGAGATCATGGCGGCGCGCGGCGGTGACACCGTCGCCGAGATGCTGGAGCGGGACTTCGAGTTCGCGCTGGAACTGCTGATCGCGGGCATCGAGGCCATGGTCGCCCGGGAGCGGGAGGACTGAGCCGGGGGGACTGAGCGGGGAGACTGAGCGGGGGGACTGAGCCGGGGGGACTGAGCGGGGTTTCCCGCTACTCCCCCTCGACCAGCCGCGCCGGGAACCCGCCGGTCGCCACCGGCCCCCACCGCTCCGGTGTGATGCGGATGATCGACTTGCCCTGCTTGACCATCGCCGCGCGGTACTCGTCCCAGTCGGGGTGCTCCCCGGCGATGTTCCGGTAGTACTCCACGAGCGGTTCGACGGAGTCGGGGGTGTCGAGGACCTCGGCCGTGCCGTCGATCTGGACCCAGGGGCCGTTCCAGTCGTCGCTGAGGACGAGCAGGCTGACGCGCGGGTCCCGCTTGGCGTTGCGGGTCTTGGCCCGCTCCGGGTACGTCGAGACGACGATCCGGCCGGAGTCGTCGACCCCGCAGGTCAGCGGCGAGCCCTGGGGGCCGCCGTCGGACCGCCGGGTCAGCAGGATCGCGTGGTGCCGGGGCCGTACGAAGTCGAGCAACTCGTCGAGGGAGACGCGGGTGTTCGTCGCGATGTTCGGTGCCATGCCAGGCAGCCTACGACGCCATGGCCTCGGCGAGGTTGTCGTACACGGGCACGTCCCGGCGCAGGCCGGTCAGCTCCAGCACGCGGCTCGCGACACCGTCCGGCCGGGCCACCACACGCATCCGGGCCCCGGGGCGCAGCCGGTGGCGTACGTCGTTGATGAGGCGGATGCCCTGGGAGTCCATGAAGTGGGTCGCGGTGAGGTCGAGGACGAGCACCTCGAGCCGGTCACCACGGGCCCGGGTCTCCGACACGATGAGCGGAAGCAGCTGCTCCGCGTTGCCGAAGTCGATCTCGGCGGGCAGGGTGAGACGAACGCGGCCGGGCAGGTCCGGCGATTCGGTGGGATTCGGGAAGAAAGTCACAGCGCTCACCTGACAGACGTTCGTCCGTTTTCCGGTAAGGCCGCTTCCTGACCCTCGGGCCCATTCCACCACGCCGGGTCGCGGCTGGGGAAGCGCCTGTGGCGGCCGTCGGCCGGACGTCACCTGGACGCAACCGAGCAGCTAGAGTGCTGTCCGTCCTGTGCTCGCAGTCGGGAATGTGCTGCGGAGCTCTCCTGCGCACGGCCATGGTCGTGCATGCCGAAGAGGTTCGTGGTGGCTGCGTCCGAGTTTCCTGATTTGCCCCGTTTTCCGGTCGGCTTGGAGCTGGCCGAGGCCCTGACGGTGGCGGCTCAGCAGCTGCACGAGAAGACCTCGCCGCACCACACGCTGCGCACGGCGGTCCGGCTGGCCGTGCACCTCATGCCCGGGGCCGAACACGCCGGCATCTCCGAGATCGAGCGCGGCAACAAGTTCCGTACGCTCGCCTGGAGCGACGACGTCGTACGCTCCGCCGAGGCCCGGCACGGCGGCCGCGAACCGCAGGGGCACTGGGACCAGTTGTGGCACAGCCCGGTGGCGCGGGTGACGGACAGCGAGGCCGACGACGGCTGGGACGTGCTGTCCGCCCTGGGACTGCGCTCGGCGCTGTCACTGCGGCTGCGCGCCGACCGCCGCCGGCTGACCGTGCTCACCGCCTACGCGCGCAAACCGGGCGCCTTCGACGAGGACGCGGCGCGCATCGGCCGGCTGTTCACCGCGCACGTCAGCATCGCCCTGGACTCCGCCACCGTGCGCGAGCAGCTCACCGAGGCCATGCACACCCGGGACCTGATCGGCCAGGCCACCGGCATCCTCATGGAGCGCCAGGGCATCGACGCGGCCGCCGCCTTCGAGAGCCTGGTGCGGGCCTCCCAGCGGGAGAACGTGAAACTGCGCGACCTGGCCCGCGGGATCGTCGGTTCTCACAACTCCACATGAGGCACCGTGAGTTAGGGCGGGGGCGTTAAGGAACGCCGACGGGATACCCGTACGTCCATGAGCTCCGAGACGTCCGACACGCTGGACCAGGCGATGGTGCGCAGCAGCGGTCTCGACACCCTGCTGCGCGATTTGACCGACCGTGCGGTGCAGGAGGTGCCGGGCGCGGCCGCGTGCAGCATCACGGTGCGCCGCAGCGGCCGGCTGCTCACCCTGGCCGGCAGCGACGGCCTGCCCAGCGGCCTGGACCAGAGGCAGTACGAGAACGGCTCGGGCCCCTGCGTCGAGGCCGCCGAGACCGGCGTCGAGCAGTACGCACCCGACCTGGCCGAGGAGTCCCGCTGGCCGGCGTACACGCCGTACGCGCTGGCCAAGGGCGTGAGGTGCGCGCTGGCGGTACCGCTCGCCGTCGAGGGCGAGACGGGAGCGGCGATCAACTACTACGGCCTGCGGCCCGGGGTGCTCGGCGCGGCCCGGGACACGGCCCGGACCTTCGCGGCCCGGGCGGGAGGAGCGATCGACGTCGCGCTGCGTATCGAGCACCAGCGCCAGTCGGCGGCCGACGTGCGCACCGCGCTGCTCTCCCGCAGTGTCATCGATCAGGCGATCGGCATCCTCATGGCCCGGGAGCGGATCGACGCCCGGGACGCGCTGGAGCGGCTGCGCCGTGCCTCACAGCACCGGAACGTCAAACTCCGGGACCTCTGCGACCAGTTGGTGGCGAAGGTCTCGGGACCGGCCTCAGACGGCCGGAAGTGACTCGCCCTGCACGGCCTGGATGTCCAGCTCCACCTTGAGCGTGGTGCCGATGGCGGCGATGCCGGCCTGGAGGACCTGGTTGTAGTTCATCGCGAAGTCCTCGCGGTGCAGCTCGGTCGTGGCGCGAAACGCCGCCCGGGTGCCGCCCCACGGGTCCGGACCCGTGCCGAGGTAGGCCAGGTCCAGGTCCACGGCCCGTACGACCCCGTGCATGCCCAGCTCGCCGTGCACGGTCCACCGGTCGGACCCGGTCGCCGTGAGCCCCGTCGAGCGGTAGGTGATCTCGGGGAACCGCTCGACGTCCAGGAAGTCCGGCGACTTCAGGTGCCCGTCGCGCATGCCGTTGCCGGTGTCGATGGACGCGGCCCGGATCACCGCCTCCACACGGGACTTGGTGACGTCGTCCGGGGCGATCTCGATCGAGCCGGAGAACTCCGTGAACCGGCCGTGCACGCTGGAGATGCCCAGGTGCTGTGCCACGGCGGCCACACTGGAGTGCACCGGGTCGACCGTCCACGGCCCCGGCGGCGGCAGCTCGGTGCCGCCCTGCCGCGCCAGTGTCACCGTGCCGACCTCGGCCCGGCCGCTCGCCGTGACGATCACGCTGGAGGCGGCGGGCGCGTAGCCGACGGCGGTGACGATGACGGTGTACGCCCCCGGCTCCAGTGGCGTCGCGTCCCGGACGGCGCCCTCCGCATCGGCCTCGGCGCGCAGGGCCTGCGCACCGGTCATGTCGGCCACGGTGACGACCGCGTGCGACACGGCCCAACCGTCCCGGGTACGGATCCTCGCGGTCAGTCCCATCTCAGCTAACTCCCCAAAAAACAGAAACTCGAAAGGAAACCGGCCCGTGGCAGGGGCGCGCCTCCGCTCGGAGCGCGCCCACCGCCACGGGCCGGGGCTTGTCCTACTCGCCGGGGTGGGCGAGTTCGATGTCGTGGGCGTCGGTGCCGCGGCCCGTGACCGTCAGGGCGGTGGCCACCGGCGGGTAGCCCGTGGCGATGACGGTGTACTCGCCGCCGTCCAGGTCGGTGAAGGCGTACGCCCCGTCCGAGCCGGTCGTGGCCGAGCCGACGACGTTGCCCGCCTGGTCGACCAGCGTCACCCGGGCGTCGGCCAGCGGGCCGTGCGGGGCGCGGACGACACCCTGGACGCGGGCGCCCGAGTCCAGGTCGATCTCGACCCGGGTGACCCCGGTGCCGCCCACCTCGACGGGCAGGGCGCGCGGCCGGTACCCGGTGGCGTTCACCGCGACGGTCACCGCCCCGGGCACCAGCTCGGTGAAGGAGAACTCGCCCTGCTCACCGGTGGCCTGGGTGGCCAGCAGGTCCCCGCGCACGTCGGTCACGATGACCATCGCGTCCTTGACCGGCTGCCCGCCGTCGGCGGCCCGCACCAGGCCGGTCAGCCCGCTGGTGCCGCTGAGCAGGATGTCGTAGGCGACCGGCTCGCCGTTCACCACGACCGTGGACGCCTGCGGCTGGTAGCCGTCGGCGGAGGCGATCAGCACGTACGACCCGGCGCCCGGCGCGTCGAGGGCGTAGGAGCCGTCGGCCTGCGCCACGGACCGGCCCAGCTGACGCCCGGCCAGCGAGATCAGCGTGACGGCGGCCTGCGGCACGGGGGTGCTCTCGTTGCCGCGGACGAAGCCGCGGACCGGCACACCGTTCCCACCGGACGCGGGCTCCTCGGCCCGGGTCGCCGTGGCGACGGCGGCGAGCCGCTGCGTGCCCTCGGGCCCGGTGCCGTCGGCGGTCTCGGTGTCCGCCACGGCCCAGCTCGGCACGGCCTTCTCCGCGACGGGAGCCTCGGCGGCCGCCACGGCGGGAGCCTCCGCGCGGGCGTCGGTGTCCGCCGCCTGCGCCAGCCCACCCTTCGTCTTCAACGGGACCTCCTTGATGAACAGCGACACCAGCAGCGCGAGCAGCGCCAGCGGGGCCGAGTAGAGGAACACGTCCGCGACACCGTGGCCGTAGGCGCTCTCCACGACGGTGCGGATCGGCGCGGGCATCGCATTCAGGTCGGGGATGCCGCCACCGCCCGTGCCGGCGTGGCCGAGGGCCTGGCCCTTGGCGCCGAGGCCGGCGAGGCCGTCCTTGACGTAGTCGGTGATCTTGTTGCCCAGGACCGCGCCCAGCGCCGAGACGCCCACGGCACCGCCCAGGGACCGGAAGAAGGTCACCGTGGAGCTGGCGGCGCCCAGGTCACCCGGCTCCACCTGGTTCTGCGTGCAGAGCACCAGGTTCTGCATCATCATGCCGATGCCGAGGCCCATCAGCGCCATGAAGATCGCTATGTGCCAGTACTCGGTGTCGTACCGGATCGTGCCCAGCAGCCCGAGGCCCGCGGTCACCAGCACACCGCCGCCGAGCAGCCAGCCCTTCCAGCGCCCGGTCCGGGTGATGACCTGGCCGGAGAGGGTGGAGGAGACGAACAGGCCCGCGATCATCGGGATGGTCATGACGCCGGACATCGTCGGCGACTTGTCCCGCGCCAGCTGGAAGTACTGGCTGAAGAACACGGTCCCCGAGAACATCGCGACACCGACGAACAGCGAGGCCAGGGAGGCCAGCGTGATCGTGCGATTGCGGAACAGCCGCAGCGGGATGATCGGCTCGCTCGCCTTCGCCTCGACCAGCACGAACAGCGCCAGCAGCACGACCGAGCCGCCGACCATCGCGTACGTCTGCCACGACACCCAGTCGTACTTGTCGCCGGCGAAGGTCACCCAGACCAGCAGCAGGCAGACGGCCGCGGTGATGAAGAAGGCGCCGGCCCAGTCGACCTTGACCTTCCGCTTCACCACGGGCAGGTGCAGGGTCTTCTGGAGCACGATCAGGGCGATCACGGCGAAGGGCACGCCGACGTAGAAGCACCAGCGCCAGCCGAGCCAGTCCGTGTCGGTGATGACACCGCCGACCAGCGGGCCGCCGACCATGGCCGTGGCGAAGACGGCGCCCAGGTAGCCGTTGTAACGCCCGCGCTCACGGGGCGAGATCATCGCCGCCATGATGATCTGGGCCAGCGCGGACAGACCGCCCATGCCGATGCCCTGGACGGCGCGGAAGGTGATGAGCATGCCCGGGTTCTGGGACATGCCGGCCGCCGCGGAGCCCAGAACGAAGATCACCAGGGCGAGCTGGATCAGCAGCTTCTTGGAGAACAGGTCGGCGAGCTTGCCCCACAGGGGCGTCGACGCGGTCATCGTCAGCAGGGACGCCGTCACGACCCAGGTGTAGGCGCTCTGGCCGCCGCCGAGGTCGCCGATGATCCGGGGCAGGGCGTTGGAGACGATCGTCGATGACAGGATCGCGACGAACATGCCGAGCAGGAGGCCGGTGAGGGCCTCCATGATCTGCCGGTGCGTCATCGGAGCGCCGCCGCCGGGGGAGCCGTGGGAGCCTCCCCCGTGCTTGGCATGAGCCCGCACACCGGCTGGTGTGGTCGTTGCCATGGGCTTCCTTTTCTTACGTGCTTGCGGGTGTACGGGTGGTCTGTGCGACAGCGGGTGGTGCCGCCCGGGGCGCGGGGCGGCAGTCGAAGCTCTCTCTCAGCCGCGCCATCAGGTCCGTGAGCCGGCCGACGTCCTCGTCGCTCCAGTCGCTCAGGCGCTCGGCGAGGACCTCGGTGGTCCGCCGGGACAGCTCGTCGAGCTGTGCGTGGCCCGCCGGGGTGAGGCGCAGGATCCGGGAGCGCTTGTCCGCGGGGTCGGGGGAGCGTTCGATCCAGCCTCGGTCCACGACGTGCGCGACATGGCGACTGGTGACCGACATGTCCACCGCGAGCAGCTCCGCGAGCTTGCTCATGCGCATGTCGCCGTGGCGACCGAGGATGGTCAGTACGGTCGCCGAACCGCCGGGGCAGTCGGCCGGCATGATCCGGCTGAGCTCCCGCTTCACGGCGCCGAAGGCACTGAACTGGCGGACCAGCTCTTCGTACTGCGCCCTCTCGGCCATGACACCTCCCGCTTTCGTTGCTTAGGGCAACCATAGGAGCTGTTGGTTGCTGCAGGCAAATAAAAGAGGTAAGTGCGGCATAAAAAGTTGGCAAAGGCAAGTATTGCGGTAGTAAATGTGCAGGTCGTGAGGCTGGGGGGAGGGGTCCGGTGGGACTGAACGGAATGCCAACCCCCACTTGGGGAGCCCAGGCGTTTTCGCTAGGGTCTCGGGCCATGGCTAACAACCAGGCCCCGCAGGGCAATCACGACCCCGCCGGCAGCACCCAGATGTTCCGCGCGTTCGTCGACGAGGCGCCGCAGGGGCGGCAGGCCGCGGCGACGAGCGGTGGCGGGCCGCGTATCGGTCTCATCCTCGGCGTCGTCGTCGCCGTCGCGGTGATCGCGGCGGTGGCGTGGCTGGCGCTGGGCTGACGCGGTCGGCCGTGCGGCGCGTACGGCGGTTTTACTGAAACTGGGGGCTCCGGCGTCGGGTGGTCCGCGACCCGGCGTCGCAGGGCACTCGGCGTTGCCGCTCAGGCCGGGTGGGTGCGCAGCCCGGCGTTGCGGGGTGCCGCTGCGCCCATCCGTGCCGCCTGGGGGCGCCTCCCAGGCCTTTAAGGCACTGGGGGAGGCACGACTGCCCGCAGCTAAGGCGCACCCGCGTACGCACGGAAGGGGACGTGTCGGGGGGAGTCCGCCCGCAACGGTTGGCGCGTCGACGGACAGTCAGTCGGCGTCCGACCCCATCGCGCCGTTCCGAGGACGGACACCCCCGGCGCGGCCCCGACCCACCACCACCGGGTGGGCGCCGGGGCGCGCGCACGCTCAGTCCGAGATGAGGCCTTCCCGCAGCTGTGCCAGGGTCCTCGTCAGCAGGCGGGACACGTGCATCTGCGAGATGCCGACCTCCTCGCCGATCTGCGACTGGGTCATGTTCGCGAAGAACCGCAGCATGATGATCCGCCGCTCACGGGGCGGCAGCTTGGCCAGCAGCGGCTTCAGCGACTCCCGGTACTCGACGCCCTCCAGGGCGCTGTCCTCGTACCCCAGCCGGTCCGCCAGCGAGCCCTCGCCGCCGTCGTCCTCCGGCGCCGGGGAGTCCAGCGAGGACGCCGTGTACGCGTTCCCCACCGCCAGCCCGTCGACGACGTCCTCCTCGGACACCCCGAGCACGGACGCGAGTTCGGTGACCGTCGGCGAGCGGTCCAGCTTCTGCGAGAGCTCGTCACTGGCCTTCGTCAGGGCCAGCCGCAGCTCCTGAAGCCGGCGCGGCACCCGCACCGACCACGACGTGTCGCGGAAGAACCGCTTGATCTCACCCACGACGGTCGGCATCGCGAACGTCGGGAACTCCACGCCCCGTTCGCAGTCGAACCGGTCGATCGCCTTGATCAGCCCGATCGTGCCGACCTGGACGATGTCCTCCATCGGCTCGTTGCGGGAGCGGAACCGCGCCGCCGCGTACCGCACCAGCGGCAGGTTGAGCTCGATCAGCGTGTCACGGACGTACGCACGCTCGGGGCTGTCCTCGTCGAGCGTGGCCAGCCGCAGGAACAGGGAGCGGGACAGGGTGCGGGTGTCGATGGCCCCCGTGGCCACAGGCGCCGGGGCGGGCTCGGTCGCGAGCTCGGCCGGAACGTCGTCGATGGGGCCAAGTGAGTCGAGAGCATGGGGAGCTGTGTCGCTCTCCGCGAGCGTGAGCACCTTCGAGCTGCCCTGTTCTGCGGACATGCCACCCCCTTTGGGTCGCGGGACGGTCGCGGCGAACGCTCCCGTCTGGGGAACGCAGCCTTCACCTGAATACCGGCGCCGAAGCCCCGGCAAACGCGCTTCCCGCAGAATGTCACATGTCGGCAACACGCTGTAGTGACATGTCGACATCTGAGACGCCAATCCGCCCTGCAAGCAACGGGCCTGACGCCTTTTCGGCCCGCAACTGTCGGGAACGGCCCTGATGAGCGATTCCCTCTCCACGGTTACCACTCGCAACTGTTTGCGGTTACGTGCCGAGGCGGCTCACAGCCACCCACCACCCCGGTTCGCGGCTACGCGTCGATCCGGTTCGCAGACCGCAACCGCTGGAAGCTACGCGCGAGTAGCCGCGAGACGTGCATCTGCGAGACGCCGAGTTCCGCACTGATCTGAGACTGCGTGAGGTTGCTGTAGTACCGCAGCAGCAGGATGCGCTGCTCCCTCTCGGGCAGCTGGACGAGCAGATGCCGTACGAGATCCCGGTGCTCCACCCCGTCCAGCGCGGGGTCCTCGTAGCCGAGCCGGTCCAGCAGCCCCGGCAGCCCGTCGCCCTCCTGGGCGGCCTCCAGGGAGGTCGCGTGGTACGAGCGTCCGGCCTCGATGCAGGACAGCACCTCGTCCTCGGTGATGCGCAGCCGCTCGGCGATCTCCGCGGTCGTCGGGGTGCGCCCGAAGGCGGTCGTCAGGTCCTCGGTCGCGCTGTTGACCTGCACCCACAGCTCGTGCAGCCGGCGCGGCACATGGACCGTACGGACGTTGTCGCGGAAGTAGCGCTTGATCTCGCCGATCACCGTCGGCATCGCGAACGTCGGGAACTGCACGCCCCGGTCCGGGTCGAAGCGGTCGATGGCGTTGATGAGCCCGATGGTGCCCACCTGGACGACGTCCTCCATCGGTTCGTTGCGGGAGCGGAACCGGGCGGCCGCGTAGCGCACGAGGGGGAGGTTGGCCTCGATGAGCGCCCCGCGCACCCGGTCGTGCTCCGGCGTGCCCGGCTGGAGCTCCTTGAGCTGCGCGAAGAGGACCTGTGTGAGGGCGCGGGTGTCCGCGCCGCGGCTCCGCTGCGGAGCCGGTTCCGAGGATGGTGCCTGAGGTGTGGTACTGGCCAGCACGGTCAACTCCACCTCGTCATCCGTCAACCCATCCGTCAACTCTCTCTTCCATCAAAAGCGGTCATAGCATCACAAGACATGTGCACTGTGTGCAAGCACCCCATAACTACGTGTTGAGGGATGAAATACGGCATAGATGTGCACCCACAGCAGAAGAGCCCCCCGTCGGAGCGACGGGGGGCTCGAAGGGGCGGAGTCAGAACTCGTAGTCGGCGATCACCCACGTGGCGAACTCGCGCCACAGCGCGACGCCCGCCTGGTGGTCGGGGTGCTCCACGTACCGGCGCAGCGCGTCCGCGTCGTCGAAGGCCGAGTTGATGGCGAAGTCATGGGCGATGGGACGGTCGCTGACGTTCCAGCCGAGCTCCCAGAAGCGGATCCCGGGGATCGTGTCCTCGAGGGCACGGAAGGCCTCGACGCCCTTGACGACCCGCGGGTCGTCGCGCTCGACGCCGTCATGGAGCTTGAAGAGGACCAGGTGCCGGATCATCACTTTCCTCCGTCGGCGACCCAGGTGGCGAAGTCGCCGAGGGCGCGGGCGGCGTCCGAAATGCCCTGAAACCCTATCAGCATGTAGTCGGCGGCCTTCTGCGGATCCGTGATGATCACGTACATCACGAAGACCACGACGACGTAGACGGCGACCTTCTTCGCGTTCACCGCCATCGCGGCCTCCCGAGTCACTGGTGTCCCATGCAGCGCACATGATCGCACGAAGGGCCCCGTCTGACGACGGGGCCCTTCTCCAGCGGTAGCGGAGGGATTTGAACCCTCGGTGACTTGCGCCACACTCGCTTTCGAGGCGAGCTCCTTCGGCCGCTCGGACACGCTACCGAGGGAGACCTTACAGCAAGGTGCGGCGTGCTTTGAAATCGGTTAGCGGCGACGGTCAGCGGCCGCGGAAGAACTCGGTGAGCAGCCCGGCGCACTCCTCGGCGAGCACGCCCTCGATCACCTCGGGCCGGTGGTTGAGCCGCCGGTCGCGGACGAGGTCCCAGAGGGAACCGGCCGCGCCGGCCTTCTCGTCGCGGGCGCCGTAGACGAGCCGGTCGACGCGCGACTGCTGGATCGCGCCCGCGCACATCGTGCAGGGCTCCAGCGTCACCACGAGGGTGCATCCGGCGAGCCGCCACCGGCCGAGTGCGGCCGCGGCCCGCCGGAGAGCGAGGATCTCCGCGTGGGCCGTCGGGTCACCGCCGGCCTCGCGTTCGTTGTGCCCGGCCGCGAGCACGGTCGTGCCGTCCGGCGCCAGGACGACGGCGCCGACCGGTACGTCCCCGCCCCGGACGGCCTCGGCGGCCTGGTCCAGGGCGAGTCGCATCGCGGGCCGCCAGGGGTCCCGTACGGGATCCGGTGGTCCCGGGGTGGTGCGTGCGGTCAGCGGACCGTCTCCAGGGTTTCCGAGGCGCCGAGGGCCTCGGCGATCTCCGTGACGGCGTCCGTCGCCAGCGAGCGCAGCTCCTTCTCGCTCACGCCGAGGTCGTCCAGGATCTGGGCGTCGCCGACCGGGCCGTGCGGCACGGCCTCGCCGGTTCCGGCGACCGGGTCGCCGTCACCGGCCTCGTCGTCGTCGGAATCACCGTCCTCCGTGCCGTCGAGATCGAGGGCGTCGAGGTCGTCCCCGTCGTCCGGATCGCGTCCGAGCAGCTCGTCGGTGAGCAGGATCTCGCCGTAGCTGCTGCGGGCAGCGGCGGCGGCGTCCGAGACGTAGATGCGAGGGTCGTCCTCGCCGTCCACGCGGACGACGCCGAACCAGGCGTCCTCCTGCTCGATGAGCACGAGCACCGTGTCCTCGTCGGGGGAGGCTTCACGGGCCAGGTCGGCCAGATCCGACAGGGTTTCCACATCGTCGAGCTCTGTGTCGCTCGCTTCCCACCCGTCTTCGGTGCGCGCGAGCAGTGCGGCGAAGTACACCGTGACTCTCCCACTGGTCATAGGCGTGCCGGTTGGGGGTCCCCCCGGCGGAGGTTGCGGGCGGGGAGTGCTCGTCCGAGCCCCACCCACTCGGAATCGTGGCAGAAACAAGGCGTTCAGGGGACGTCTTCGGCTCCCTGTGTCCGGCAGTTCTGCTCGCACGCTCGTTGCCGCCACCTGCGGATCGTACGCGGCTTTCCCCCGCTCCACGCACGGGCCACCTCGACAACGTCCGCGCGGTTCGTGATCTTCCCCGGAGGTTTCATCGGGGGTTTCCCCGGGCGTTTCCTACCAGCGGAAGGTGCGCATGCGCATCGCGTGCCGCAGCCGGGCCACTTTGACGCGGCGCGGCTGGACGCGGTCCCGCAGCTCACGGGCCTCGGCCAGATCGCGCAGGAAACGGGCGCGCCGCCGCCGGCGCTCGGCGTCGGTCTCGTCCGCCCCGTCCACCGGCTCGGCCTGGACGATCCGGGCCGGCGCACCGGGCCTACGGGTCTCACCGGCCGCAGCGGCGGCACCGGCCGTACCGGTCCTGTCGGCCGTACCGGTCCTGCCGGTCCTGCCGGGCCTACGGGTCTTGCCGGACCTACGGGTCTTGCCGGTCCTGCCGGTGTCGTAGGCCCCGTTCTCGTATGTCTCCGCGTCCGGCGCGGGCCGTGCGCGCGGCGACGGATCGTCTCGGGAATCCCGGTCGGGCATCAGGCTCACCATCCCCAGTCCGTCTCTACCGCTTTCCCCCGGACGGGCGGTTTGACGCCGGCGTACGGGTGACGGCCGGACGGCGGGCTTGCCGTGCGGCCGGGGTCAACGGGCCCGGTTACTGTTGTCGGCATGCGTCTCCACGTCGTCGACCACCCTCTGGTCGCCCACAAGCTCACCACGCTGCGCGACCAGCGCACCGACTCCGCGACCTTCCGCCGTCTCGCCGACGAGCTGGTCACCCTGCTCGCCTACGAGGCCACGCGCGACGTGCGCACCGAACAGGTCGACATCAAGACGCCGGTGGCCACGACCACGGGCGTCAAGCTGTCCCACCCGCGTCCGCTGGTGGTGCCGATCCTGCGGGCAGGCCTCGGCATGCTGGACGGCATGGTCCGGCTGCTGCCGACCGCCGAGGTGGGCTTCCTCGGCATGATCCGCAACGAGGAGACGCTCCAGGCCTCCACGTACGCCACGCGGATGCCGGAGGACCTGTCGGGCCGTCAGGTGTATGTGCTGGACCCGATGCTCGCCACCGGCGGCACGCTGGTCGCGGCGATCCAGGAGCTGATCCGGCGCGGCGCCGACGACGTGACCGCCGTGGTGCTGCTGGCCGCGCCGGAGGGCGTCGAGGTCATGGAGCGTGAGCTGGCGGGCACCCCGGTGACGGTCGTGACCGCGTCGGTCGACGAGCGCCTGAACGAGCACGGCTACATCGTGCCGGGCCTCGGCGACGCGGGGGACCGGATGTACGGCGCGGCCGAGTAGGCCCCGCGGCCCGGGCTGCTCAGCAGCCCTTCTTCGACGACGGCGCCGGCTCGGGCGTGGCCAGCTTGGTCAGGGCCCGGTCGGCGTCCGGCTTCTTCGCCAGCTCCTTGAAGCCGTCGCCGATGACGAGGTCGAGGGCGGTGCCCTTGCGGGCCGCCTCGGTGCGCCGTTCGGCGCCCGGGAGCTGGGTGCCGAGCACCGGCAGCGAGGTGTCGAGGGCGGAGGCGGGGCCGAGCAGCACGCCGGTGCCCTTGACCTTCTTGTCGTACTGCTTGGTCGCGTTGCCCACGTCGCCGATCTTGAAGCCGCGCTTCTTCAGCTCGTCGGCGGTCTTCTTCGCCAGGCCGCTGCGGGTGGTGGCGTTGAGCACGTTGACCGTGATCGCACGCGGTTCGGGCAGGGCCTTGGCGCGGGGCGAGGGGCTCGCCTTGGTCTTCGGGGCGCAGTCCGTCCCGCTGCCGGCCGCCGAGGCCCTTTCGCCGCCGCCGGTGAAGACGTCGATGAGCTGCCACGTGCCCCAGCCGCCCACACCGAGCACCGCGGCCGAGACGACCACCAGCCCGACGAGCCTGCCGCGCCGCCGGGGCCGGCGCATCCGCGGGTACTTGTTTCCCTTGATGCGGTATTTGCCGCCCATGCCGGGGGGAGTCAGCATGCTCATGAGCGCAGCGTAGTGCGCCTGGGCGACGATGCCTACTAGATGATCATTCGACGTCGCCCAGCAGACCCGAAAGGGTCAACCCGTGACCCGGCGGGGTCAGTCGAGTTCGAGCACGCGCGCGTGCAGCACCTGACGCTGCTGGAGCGCCGCCCGCACCGCGCGGTGCAGGCCGTCCTCCAGGTACAGGTCGCCCTGCCACTTCACGACGTGCGCGAAGAGGTCGCCGTAGAACGTGGAGTCCTCGGCGAGGAGCGTCTCGAGATCGAGCTGCTGCTTGGTCGTCACGAGCTGATCGAGGCGGACCGGGCGCGGCGCGACGTCCGCCCACTGCCGGGTGCTGTCCCGGCCGTGGTCGGGGTACGGCCGGCCGTTTCCGATGCGCTTGAAGATCACACGGAAAGCCTACCGGGCAGGACCTTCCGGGCGCAGCCGTGGCGGCGGAGTGCGGCGCTGAAAAAACCCTCACAAGGCGGTATGAACCGGGAACGGGGGTGTGAATATGCCGGAGCCCGGGACCGTGCGGCGGCCCCACACACCCGAGGCGGGCCGACCGGCTCCAGGCCCGTGCCGCCGAGGCGTTCCTGGAGTGGATCACACAATGCGTGCGCCTGGTTCGCCCGAAAGGGGGCGGCGGAGGCGCCGGCCTGGCCCTGGCCTGGCCGTCACCGCCTCCGCCTCTGCCTCTGCGGCTCGGTCAGCCGCGTTCCCTCTCCTGCGGGGTCTGCTGCCGTTCCCGGGTCTTTGGCCCGGACGGGCGCTGAGGCTGGGGCTGGGACGGCTTGGGGGTGTTGCGGACGGCCTCGGCGCGCAGGAGAGCGCGCAGGACCGCGTACGGGTCTTCGAGCATGGCTGTGTTCCTCGTTCCGTGTTGCTGCGCATGGCTGCGTACGGGCTGACGGACAGGTGTCCGGCCCTGTCAGCAGCGCAGGACCTCGGAACACAGGGGCCGGGGGTCGTGCCGCGCCGCCGGCGGTACGGGCACACGATGCGGCGCGGTGTACGCGGGCCCGGAGGTCGGGAGCGGGGCGGGGCGCAGAGGGACGGCTGTGCGCCGGGCGCCCCGGGCCGGTGGGCGCAGGGCGGTGTCGAGGACGTCGCACTCGATGGCCGTGCTCTCCGCGGAGACGGAGGCCATCGGCCCCGCGTGCGCCTCGGCGTGCGCGCCGGGCACGAGCAGGGCGAGCAGCAGGACGAGCACCCGCGGCCACGTCCTCCGACGGGTGGCGCGGGGGGCCGGCTGCGGTGCGGAGTTCACGGGAGGCGGTTCCCCGCCGCGAGTACGCGGTTCATCCCGCCGACTGCGAGTTCCGCCCGCTGGGCGTACGACGACCCCGGTTACGCAGGGCGATGACGTCGGGCCCCGAGCCCCGGGGCGCACCGGGCGCGTGCCGGTGGAAAGGGCCGCGCTCCGGTCCCCGGGGGGAGCCGCTCGATGGCCGCTCATGATCCATGCTTGGCCCGCCCGGGAGACTCCCGCCACCTGGGACGGGCCGCGCGGATGATGGCCGCGAGGGCCGGGGCGGGGGCCCCGCGGTCCGCTACGTGCCCGTCGCCTTCGCTGCCTTGGCCGCGGCCTTCATTTCCTGCTTGTGGGCCCGGACCTTCGCCAGCGACTCGGGGCCGGTGATGTCGGCCACCGAGCGGAAGGACTTCGGTTCACCGTAGGAGCCCGCGGCCTCCTGCCAGCCCGGTGGCCGCACTCCGAGCTGCTTGCCGAGCAGGGCCAGGAAGATCTGGGCCTTCTGCTTGCCGAAGCCGGGCAGCTCGGCCAGCCGCTTCAGGAGTTCCTTGCCGGTCGTGGCGTCCTTCCAGACGGCCTCGGCGTCACCGTCGTAGTGCTCGACGAGGTACTGGCACAGTTGCTGGATGCGCTTGGCCATGGAGCCCGGGTAGCGGTGCACCGCCGGCTTGTGGGAGAGCAGCGCGGCGAAGGCCTCGGGGTCGTGCGCGGCGATCTCGTGCGCGTCCAGGTCGTCCGTGCCGAGCCGCTGGGCGATGGTCGCCGGGCCCTTGAACGCCCACTCCATCGGGATCTGCTGGTCGAGGAGCATCCCGACCAGCGCGGCGAGCGGACTGCGCCCGAGCAGCGCGTCGGCCTCGGGGTCCTGGGCGAGGTGAAGAGTGACGTCCATGCCCCGATCATCCCTCGGGGCGAGCCGGGCCGCGTCCGGAGGCCGGCCCGCCCGGGCCTACGACGCCGGCCGCCAGTAGCCCAGCGCGTGCACCCGCTGCTTGGGCAGGCCCAGTTCCTTGCGGACGTAGGCCGCGAGCGACCGGGTCGTCGTCGTGTCGCAGGCGATCCAGACGTACGGGTCGGACGTGTCCTGGAGCAGGCCGGGCAGGTCCGCCTTCACCTGCTGGACCAGGTGTGCGCCGGAGTCCTGGCGCGGCACCTTGCGCAGCTCGTGCCGGGCGGGATCGGTGCGGAACGGCAGATCGTCGTCGCCACCCTCGAACCAGACGGTGGCCGGGGCGGAGCCAAGCGCGTCCAGCAGGGAGTTGATGGCCGGCAGCGAGGCCGGGTCGCCGACGGCGAAGACATGGGAGGGAGTGGGGTCGGGGTGCTCGAAGCCGGTGCCCTGGACCGTCGCCTCGATGGTGTCGCCCGGCTTCGCCGCCCTGGCCCAGTCGCTGGCGCAGCCCTCGTGCAGGGCGAACTCCAGGCTGAACGTCCCGGCCGCCGGGTCCGGGTCGACCAGGGTGTAGGCCCGCTGGTGGGGCTTGCCCGCGTTGTCGAACCACAGCCGTACCCACATGGTCGGGTGCACGCCGGCCGCCGCGAGCAGACCGCCGTCGGTGAAGCGCAGCCGCCGGTAGTCCGGGGTGACGTCCTCCGCGCCGGTCAGGGTGAACACGAAATCCTTTGCGCGCAGCAGCTTGAGGACCGCGCCCTCCCAACCCCGCCCCTGCCCCATCCCGTATTCACCCTTCACGTACGATTCCCGCCACAGTTATGACTTAGGCAAGGCTAACCTAAAAGAAAGTGGGGGCACAGCGTGGCCACCGAGATCTACCGCGACGCCTGGGGCATTCCGCATCTGCGCGCGGGCAGCGCGGCCGAACTCGCCCGCGCCCAGGGCCTCGTCACCGCCCGCGACCGGGCCTGGCAGCTGGAGGTCGAGCGGCACCGGGCCCAGGGCACCTCGGCGTCCTTCCTCGGCGAGAGCGCCCTGTCCTGGGACCGGTTCGCCAGACGGGCCAGACTCGACGACACCGCCAGACGCTGCTTCACGGACCTGGAGAGACGGGACCCCGAGACGGCCGACTGGCTGCGGGCGTATGCGGAGGGGGTCAACAGCGGGCTGGCGGCGGGTGCCGACGCGGCCCCCGAGTTCGCCCGCGCCCACCTCACCCCCGGCACCTGGCACCCCTGGACCCCGCTCGGCGTCTGGCTGGCCACCCACATCCTCTTCGCCGGGTTCCCGGCCAAGCTCTGGCGTGAGCAGGTCGCGGCCCGCCTGGGCGCGGACGCCATCGGCCTGTTCGCCACAGACGGCCCCGGCACCTCCGGCAGCAACGGCTGGCTGGTGAGCGGGGAGCGGACCGTCACCGGGCGCGCGGTCATCGCCGGTGATCCGCACCGCTGGATCGAGGACCCGGGCGTCTACCAGCAGATCCGCCTGTCCTGCCCGGAGTTCGACGTCGTCGGCCTGGCCGTCCCCGGTGTCCCCGGCATCGCCCACTTCGGGCACACCGGCACGGTCGCCTGGGCCATCACCAACGCCATGGCCGACTACCAGGACCTGTATCGGGAGCGGCTGCGGCGCACCGGCGCCGGGGTGGAGGCCCTCGGCCCCGACGGGGTCTGGCACCGCGCTGCCCGGCACACGGAGATCGTCGAGGTGGCGGGCGAGGAGCCGGTCGAGGTCGAGGTCATCGAGACCGAGCGGGGCCCGGTGGTCATCGGCGGTCCCGAGGGACTCGACGGCGACCCGACGGACCCGGCCGGCCCGCCCGTCGCGATCAGCCTGCGCTACCCGCCCCGCGTCACCGGCGACCTCGGCTTCGGCGCCCTGCTGCCGCTGCTGCGGGCCCGCCGGGTCACCGACGTGGACCGCGCGTTCGACCGGTGGGCCGAGCCGGTCAACGTCGTCCAGGCCGCCGACACCGAGGGCGGTGTCCTGCACCGCGTCGCCGGGCGGGTGCCACTGCGCGCCGAGACCAACCGCCTGCGCCTGGTGCCCGCCTGGGAGCCCGGGCACGAGTGGCAGGGCTGGCAGGAGACGCCCCGCGCCGGGCTCACCGACGGCGTCGCCGTCATGGCCAACCAGCGCGGCCCGGCCGAACCCCTCGGCGTCGAGTTCGCCCCGCCCCACCGCCACGACCGCATCACCGCGCTGCTCGTCGGCCAGGACCGCTGGTCCGCCGCCGACATGCCAGCGATCCACACGGACACCCACCTCGCCTCCGCGTCCGCCCTCTTGGACCACCTCCGCGCCCTCGACGCCCTGACCCCCGAGGCCTCCGCCCTCCGAGACCGCCTCCTCGCCTGGAACCGCCGCATGGACGCCGACAGCGCCGACGCCGCCCTCTACTCGGCCGTGCGCGGCGCGGTCGTACGGCAGCTGGCGGCGCACCCCGCCTTCGCCGCACTCGCGACACCGCCGCCGTATCCGGAGGTGTTCCAGCCCTGGCTCGCCCTCCTCCCCCGCGTGGGCTTCGCCCTCGAACACCTGCTGCGGGTCGAGGACCTGTACGGAATCGACCGTGCGTCGGCCGTGCGCGCGGCGGTCGAGGAGGTGGCCGCCCGGCCGCCCGCCGGTGTCTGGGGCGACACCCACCGGCTCGCCCCCTGGCGGGCACGGGAGCCGGAGACGCCGTACGACGAACCGGGGCTGTCCGGCGACCACGACTGCGTGCTGTGCACCTCGGGCGTGCCGGGCCTCACCGACCGCGCCGCGCGCGGCCCGGCGGCCCGTTACGTCTGGGACCTGGCCCGGCGCGAGGACAGCCGCTGGGTCGTCCCGCTCGGCGCCTCGGGCGTCCCCGGCTCACCCCACCACCGCGACCAGCTCCCCCTGTGGCTCGTCGGCGACCTCGTCCCGGTCGTCACCGACTGGACCCTGCTGAAGAAGGAGACCGATGTCTGACCCGTACACCTCCCGCACGGCCGTCCACGAGCAGGTGACCGACGGCTTCGGCACCGTCCGCGTCCTGCCCCTGGACCCGGAGGCCGACGCCGGGACGGTCCACCGCTGGGTGAGCGAGGACCGGGCCGCCTTCTGGGGCATGACCGGCCTCACCGAGCGTCAGGTCGCCGAGATCTACGCCCACATGGACACCCTCCCCACCCACCACGCCTACCTCGTCGTCCGCGACGGCGAGCCGGTCGCCCTCCTCCAGACCTACGAGCCGGAGGCGGACCGCGTCAGCGAGTGCTACGACGTCCGCCCCGGCGACATCGGCGTCCACCTGTTGATCGCCCCCGCCGGCCCGGGCGGCACCCGCTCCGGCTGGACCGCACGGCTCGTGACCGCCGTCGCCCGGTACGTCCTGCTCGGGCTGGACCGCCGGCGGATCGTGGTCGACCCGGACGTCCGCAACGAGAAGGCGGTCGCCCGTTTCCTCACAATGGGCTTCACCCCGGGGCCGGTGGTGGTCCTGCCGGAGATCGACCTGCCGGACGTGTACCTGCCCGAGAAGAAGGCCCAGCTCGCCTTCCTCGACCGGGAGATACTCTTCCCCGCGTGACGCCCGACGACCTCATCGCTCACTACGGCCTGGAGCCGATCCCCCGGGAGGGCGGCCTGTTCCGCCAGACCTGGGCCGGTCCCGAACGCCCCGACGGCAGACCGGAGGGCACGGCGATCGTCGCGCTCCTCACAGCGGACGACTTCTCCGCCCTGCACCGCCTGCCGACCGACGAGATCTGGCACTTCTACCTCGGCGACCCCCTGGAGCTCCTCCTGCTCGCCCCGGACGGCAGCACGCGGACGGCGGTCCTCGGACCGGACGTCCTCGACGGCCAGCACGTCCAGTTCACGATCCCGGCGGGCACGTGGATGGGCGGCAGGGTGCGCGAGGGCGGGCAGTGGACCCTGTTCGGCTGCACGATGGCCCCCGGCTTCACGTTCGAGGGCTATGAACACGGGGACGCGGCGGAGCTGACGGCGCGCTATCCGGCAGTTGCCGACCCAGTCCGCGGGCTGTGCCGACCTGTCTCTTAGGGGTCCTTTCAGAATGCTGGGATCTTGCGGGCGAGGATCATGCATTGGGCGAGCTGGAGGAACGCGTCGTGCATGTCGTCTCGGGTTTCC